>JBFLZB010000019.1:8053-41508 GCA_040756475.1 Thermodesulfobacteriota bacterium | reverse complement strand
CCGGAGCCGAACGAGACTTCAAGGTCCGCGGCGACTTCCTCCCGTTCCAGAACCGGCTGGCGGCAGCTCGCTCTTTTCGCGCTGCACCAGGCGCACCTCCCGATCCCACCGCCCACCGTCCTGGAGGTCGGCCTTCTTCCAGCAGGTGAGACTGCGCGCGTACTCTCGCCGGGCGCTCTCCCGGTCGCGCCGCCGGGCAGCGCGGCGGGCCAGCCCCAGGTGCAGCAGCGCATTGGTGACGTGGGGATTTACCTCCCGTCTGTGATAGCGGTGGCAGGCCAGGTTGAGCCGCTCGGCCGGCGCACCGCTCCCCGAGGAGGATCGGCGCCGCCCCGTCACAGCCCCCCTCCGGCCGCGGCGAGGGGTCCGTCCCCCCTCTCCTGCCCGTCCGCGGGAAACTCCGGGCGCCGGCCGTGCCCGTGGGACGCGGTCACCGGACGGTAGAGCTGGGGCCGGCGGTGGGGCCAGAGGGGCTCCTCCTCCCGCCACCGGGCCACCTGCTCCCGGTCCAGACGCACCCGCAGCGTCCCTTCGTCCGGACCCAGGCCCGCCAGCGTCTCGCCCCTGGGGTCGAAGACGGCGCTCTCCCCCGAGAACACCGGCCCGGGCCGGTTGGCGTAGACCACGAACACCTGGTTGTTCAGCGCAGCGGCGCTCATGCGCCGGTGCACGTACCGGGAGGGAAACGAGGCCGGCACGGCAGAGAGGTTGACGATCACCTCGGCACCCAGGAGCGCGAGCGTCCGCCACACCTCGGGAAACGCTGCGTCGAAGCAGATGTTGACGCCCAGCGCTCCAAAGGCCGTCTCGAAGATGCGCAGGGCGCGGCCGGGGACGAAGCGCTCCGTCCAGTGCACGTGGGTCTTCACGTAATGCTGGGGGACCCGCTCGTCGTCCAGGTAGGTGGCCACGTTGAAGAGCTCGTCGCCCTTGCGCTGCATCTCGCCGATCACGACCCGGGCCCCGACGTCTCGCACGAAGCGGTACAGGTCCGTCGAGATGGGGCCATAGGCGACGCGCATCTTCCGGTACAGGAAGCCCTCGGGCTTCTCCAGGGAGGGGTGCCCGTGCAGGCACAGCTCGGGAAACACCAGGAGGTCCGCCTGCCGGTGCTCGGCGATGAGCCCCTTGAGCTTCTCCACGTGGTGGCGGATGTCGCGGGCCTCGTACCCCATCTGGAGGAGGCGGATATCCAGGTAGCGCCCCATCACGCCGCCAGGAAGGCCGGGATGTACTGCTCGCGAATGCGGGCCTCGAGCTGCTGGAGGAAGGCGCGGGTGATCTCCTCCCCGTAGGCGGCGTCCCCGTAGCGGTAGAGACTCCCCTTGTCCCGCCTCAGGTTCTCGCCGGCCAGGCGGGGATCGCAGCGGGTCACGCAGCGGGCGGCAATGCGCTCCACGATGCCGTGGATCCCCGAGCCCGACTGGGCCGGGTCCTTGATCCGGAAGGCGAGATAGGCCGGCACCCCGAGCTCCACGGCCGCCTGCCGGTGCACCCGCTTGCGGAGCCGGTCTTCCACTCCCTGGATCTTCAACCGGGGGGAGACCCGCATGGCCGCGTGGATCACGTCCCGGTCCAGGTAGGGGGCCCGCAGCTCGATGGAGTGGGCCATGGTGAGCTTGTCCTCCCGCTCCAGGGTGTCGGTGTAGAGGTAGTTGAGATCCTCCCAGAGCTTCTCGTGGAGCCGCAGGTAGCCGTCCTCTTCCAGGACGTCCGAGTACCAGGGGTAGCCGGCCCAGAGCTCGTCCGCCGCCTGGCCGGTGTACATGACCCGGATGCCGTCCTCGGCGGCCAGCCTGGCCGCGAGATACATGGGGATCGCCACCTCCACCTGCAAGAGCCCGCTCTCCTCCACGTTGCGGATCACCTCGGGAAGGAGGGCCTCCACGGAAGGCTCGTCGATGATGGTCGTCTTGAGCTCCAGGCCCAGGTCCTCGGCCACGGCCCGCGCGGCGGCGATGTCGCCCGAGTCTTCGGTGCCCGTGCAGTAGCAGATGACGTTCTTGCCCTCCTGCTGGAGGAGCTTGGCGACGAGCACCGAGTCGATGCCGCCGGAGAAGATCACCCCGAGCACCGACTCCTGGAGCCCCACCAGGCGCTTCTTTACGGCCTTGAGGAGCACGTCCTTGTAGAGGGCCACGGCCTCCCCGAAGTCCACTACGTCGATGGGGGGCAGTTGGAGGTGATACCCCTCCGCCACCCGGGTGCCGTCGCCGTCCATCACCAGGAGGTCGCCGGGGTCGAGCCGCCGGGGCTCGTCCCGACCGTTCCAGAGGGCCTTGCGCTCCGAGGCGAAGTAGGTGACGGGGCCGTTCTCGATGAAGTAGAGGGGTTTCTTGCCGA
Organism: Thermodesulfobacteriota bacterium; assembly: GCA_040756475.1. NCBI lineage: Bacteria > Pseudomonadati > Thermodesulfobacteriota > Thermodesulfobacteriota bacterium. The sequence goes on along the minus strand of JBFLZB010000019.1, from coordinate 39,165 downwards.
TGGGGTCCCGTGCTGCCACGACGCTCTCCCCGTCGGTCACCGCCAGGGCGTACATCCCGTCCAGGAGCCCCACGACCTTCTTCACCGCGTCCAGCAGATTTCCCCGGTAGGTCTCCTCGAGCAGGTGCACCAGCACCTCACTGTCGCTGGTGGTTTGCCACCGGTGCTGGTGCCGAAGCAGGCTCTTGAGCTTCTCGTAGTTGTAGATCTCGCCGTTGTGGATGAGGACGAGAGAGCCGTCACAGGAGGTGAAGGGCTGGGTGGTCGCCTCCCGGCCCACGATCCGCAGCCGCGAGTGGCCGAGCGCGATCCGGCTCGAGCGCAGCAGGGGCGCCCGGAGTTTCTCCAGGTCTTCCACCCGGAGCACGTCGCCGTCGAGGCACACGCCGTTGGTGTCGGGACCCCGGTGCTCCATCTTTCGGAGCATGTCGTAGACGTCTGCCGAGGCAATCGGGCCGTTTCGGGCGACATGCCCGCAAATGGTGCACATATCGTCGTTTCTCCTCTCGGTTTCGGGTTGTGGTTCACGCGGCGCGCCGGGGGTCGGGCGCCGCCCCTTCCAGGTCCTCACCCCCCACCCCGGAAGCCGCCTGGGACGGCTCCGCCTCCTCGCCGTCGTCGGGCTCTCCGGCACTCCCCATGAGCGACGCCACCCGTTGGAGCGCCCCGAGCAGGAACGACTGCTCCCAATCGGGGAGCATCCGAAATCCGGCCAGGAAGCGGGCTTGCAGGGGGGGCGGGGCGGAGGTCAGGAGGTCGCTGCCGGCCCCGGTCACCTGGACCAGCACCCGCCGTCGGTCCTCCTCGGAGCGGACCCGCCCGATGAGCCCCCGCCGCTCGAGGCGGTCGAGGATCCCCGTCACGGTGGCGTGACTCAGGGAGGCCGCCCGGGCCAGCTCCGCGCCGGTGGCCCGCCCCCGCCGAGCGAGCTCCCGCAGCACGAAGAGCTGGGGCGAGGTGAGCCCGTAGGCGTGCTGGATGTGGCGGGAGTGGAGGCTCGCGGCGCGGGCGATGCGCCGCAGCGCGAGCAGAACTTCTTCTTCTACACGGTCTTCGGGTGAGCTCATGGGCGCTCCTCCAACGAACAGAACCTTAGCACTCAAAGCAACAGAAAGTCAAACCGTCGCCCCTGTCACTTGCGTCAAGTCTTTTATTTTGGGTCTGTTTATTGGTAATTATGGATAATCCGTGGGCGTGAAGCCGAGGCTCGCCACAAGTGAATGAGTCGTCTTCGAAGTATTTTGGCCCGGCCATGCCGGGTGCTGCGGCGCAGGCGATCGCGTGTACAATGAGGCTCCCCAGGGGCTGCCTCCGGCCGCGGGGGCACCCTGCTGCTTCTCGAGCCCGTGGCGAGGAGAGACCCCGTGTTCGCCATCCGCCGCATCTACGACTGCTCCATACCCTCGGACCAGGACGCCCTGGGCCAGGTCCAGGAGATCCTCCGGTCCCAGTTCCCCCTCCTGTCCAAGGAGGACATCGAGAGGATCCCCGACCAGCTCCGGGATCCCCTGAAGCACCGTTTCCGGGCGATCCTCTTCGTGGCGGAGGACGGCCGCAAGGTCAAGGGCTTCGCCCTGGTGCTCCACGCCCCCGACCTCCAGTTCCTCTACCTGGAGTTCATCAGCGCCGCCCGGCTGCGCACCGGCGGGGGGGTGGGGAGCGCGCTGTACGAGCGCGTCCGGGAAGAGGCGCTCCAACTGGGATGCGTGGGGGTCTTCTTCGAGTGCCTGCCGGACGACCCGGCCCTGTGCCGGGACCCGGAGGTGCTGCGCCAAAACGCGCGGCGGCTGGCCTTTTACGAGCGCTACGGAGCTCGCCCCATTGCCAACACGCGCTACGAGACCCCCCTTCGCCCCGGCGACGAGTGCCCCCCCTACCTCGTCTTCGACGGCCTGGGCAGGGGGGCGCCCCTCTCCCGAAGCCGCGCCGTGGCGGTGGTGCGGGCGATCCTGGAGCGGCAGTACAAGGGCGTGTGCCCCCCCGAGTACAACCAGATGATCCTCGAGTCGTTCCGCGACGATCCGGTGGGCCTCCGGGAGCCCCGCTACGTGAAGAAGGAGCCGGTCATCCCGGTGCGCCGGGTCCCCTCCCTGGAGCAGCGCATCGCCCTGGTCGTCAACGACCGCCACGAGATCCACCACGTGCGGGAACGGGGCTACGTGGAGGCTCCGGTGCGGATTCGTTCCATCCTCCGGGAAATCGAGAAGACGGGCCTGTTCGACCTGCGGGAGCCCATGCACTTCTCGGAGCGGCACATCCGTGCCGTCCACGACGCCGACTTCGTGGAGTACCTTCGCCGGGTCTGCGCCCACGTGGAACCCGGCCAGTCCGTGTATCCCTACGTCTTTCCCCTGCGAAACGCGGCGCGGCCGCCCAAGGAGTTGCCGATTCGGGCGGGCTACTACTGCATCGACACCTTCACGCCCTTGAACCGCAACGCCTACCTGGCCGCCAAGCGGGCCGTGGACTGCGCCCTCACGGCGGCCGAGGGGATCCTGCGGGGCCACCGCCTGGCCTACGCCCTGGTGCGGCCGCCCGGCCACCACGCGGAACGCCGGGTCTTCGGAGGGTTCTGCTATTTCAACTCGAGCGCCGTGGCGGCCCACTACTTGAGCCGCCTGGGCAAGGTGGCGGTGCTCGACGTGGACTACCACCACGGCAACGGAACCCAGATGATCTTCTATGAGCGAAGCGACGTCTTCACCGCGTCGCTCCACGGCCACCCCCGCTTCGCCTATCCTTACTTCAGCGGTTTTGCCGACGAGAAGGGCGCCGGCCCGGGGGAGGGGTACAACCTCAACGTCCCCCTGGCCGAGCACCTGTCTCCCGAGGAATACCGGGAGGCCCTGTCCGACGTCCTCAAGCGGATTCGCAGGTTCGGACCCCGCTTCCTGGTGGTGGCCCTGGGCCTGGACCCGGCCAAGGGGGACCCCACCGGCACCTGGGAGTTCACCGCCAGGGACTTCGCGGCCAACGGCCGGATGATCGGCTCCCTGGGGCTGCCGACCCTGGTGGTCCAGGAGGGGGGATACCGCACCCGCTCCCTGGGGACCAATGCCCGCAACTTCTTCGAGGGTCTCTGGGAAGCCGCCTTCCCCCGGGCCCAGAGGTGAAGGGTCCGGCCAAGCCTTCCGGCTGGACTGGAAACGGCGGTTTGGTATCATCGGCGCCGGCAGACCCCGCGCACCGGCAATGGCATGGAGGGGCCCCTGGGGGCCGGGAGGAGACAGTGAGATGAGTCTCGTGACCGTGGTCTTCGCCGTCCTGGCGCTCCTGGTGCTGATGTTCCTGACGGTCCGGGTGCTGCGGGAGTACGAGCGGGCGGTGGTGTTCCGGCTCGGCCGCGTGGTCGGGGTCAAGGGCCCGGGGCCGATCCTCCTCATCCCCGTCGTGGACCGGATGGTGAAGGTGAGCCTGCGCACCGTCGCCCACGACGTACCCCCCCAGGACGTGATCAGCCGGGACAACGTCTCGGTAAAGGTCAACGCGGTGGTGTACTTCCGGGCGCTGGATCCCCTCAAGGCCATCGTGGAGGTCGAGGACTACCTCTACGCCACGAGCCAGCTCGCCCAGACGACCCTGCGCAGTGTGTGCGGCCAGGCGGAGCTCGACGAGCTCCTCTCGGACCGGGAGAAGATCAACCGGGAGCTCCAGGAGATCCTCGACCGCCATACGGACCCCTGGGGCGTCAAGGTCTCCACCGTGGAGCTCAAGCACATCGACCTTCCCACCGAGATGCAGCGCGCCATGGCCCGCCAGGCCGAGGCCGAGCGGGAGCGCCGGGCCAAGATCATCGCCGCCGAGGGGGAGTATCAGGCAGCGGAGAAGCTCACCGCGGCCGCCCGGACCATCGGCACCGAGCCGACGGCGATCCAGTTGCGCTACCTCCAGACCCTGGTGGAGGTCAGCACGGGCAACACCAACACCATCCTGTTCCCCATCCCCATCGACCTGGTGAAGAACTTCGTCGAGCGGGGCAAGTCCGCGTGAGCGCCCCGCGCCGCCCTCCCTGCATGGACGGGGCCCCTCGGCCCCCGGTGCTCCGGGCGCCGTAGCCCCCATGGCCAGACCCCTGCGGGTGGAGTTCTCCGGCGCGCTGTACCTGGCGACCGCGCGCAGCCTGCCTCGCCAGCGCCTGTTTCGCGACGCGGCGGAGGTGGAGGACTTCCTCTCCCGCCTGCCCGAGCTGGCGGCCGCCTTCGGGGTCCGGTGCCACGCGTTCTGCCTCCTTCCCAACCACTACCACCTGCTCCTGGAGACGCCCCGGCCCAACCTCTCCCGGGCGCTCCACCGCCTCAACGCCGGGTACACCGCCGGGGTGAATGCCCGGCGGGGGCGCCGGGGGCCGCTCCTGCAGCCCCGATATCGCGCGCTCCTCCTGGGGGAGGAGTGGCTCGTCCCCCTCTCGGTCCACGTGCACCTCAACCCCGTGCGCAAGCGCCTGGCGCCCGATCCCTGGACGTATCCGGGCTCCAGCGCCCGTGCCTACGCGCCGGGGGACCTCCCCCTGCCCGGGCTGACGACGCAGCGGGTACTGGGGCTGAGCGGGGGCAGGGAAGCCTACGTCCATCTCGTGGAGGCGGCGCGGGTCTGCCCGCCTCTCCCTCCCTGGAAACAGGCGTGGCGGGGCCTCGTGCTGGGGGGCGAGGAACTCCGGCAGCGGGTCTTGGGGGCCCTGGAGGGGCAGGACGTGCGGGAAGTGCCCGGCTTCGCGCACCGGCCCGAAGGCCCCTCCCTCGAACAGGTGCTGGAGGCGGTGGCCGAATACACGGGGCTGCCCACGGCCCAGCTCACCTCCGGGAAGTTCCAGCGGGTGCTCGCGCGCAAGGCGGCCATCTACCTGGCGCGCAGGGTAACGGGTTGCACCCTGCGGGAGATCGGAGAGCGCTTCGGCGTGGATTACACCACCGTGCACATGGCGGCCCGGCGGGTGGAGGAGCGCCGGGCGCAGGACCCCTCCCTGGACGCCCTGCTCTCGGCCCTGGAAACCGAGCTCCGGGGCGGGGAAGCGCCGGCGCAGGTGATCGGCCACCCCCCAGTTCCAGCCCCTGAGCCCCCGCCCCCGGCAACCCCCGAACCCGAGCCGGAAACGCCCCGGGAACCCGCCGTCCAACCCCCGGAGTCCGGCCCCTCGCGTGCGCCGGGACGCGGGCGCAAGGGCAAACCCCGCGGGCAACTCGACCTGTTTTGAGGCACCGGGCTCCACGCCCCCTCGGGAGGCAGGAGGAACAGTCCCCACCTCGGCATCGCTATCGCTATCGGTATCGGTATCGATTCCGACGCCGATACCGATTTCGATCCCGATCCCGATTTCGACGGGGAAGAGGGACGCGGGCCCCTACCGCTCCAGCCCGCACTCCCGGATCTTGTAGAGCAGGGTCTTGTAGCTCACGTCGAGGATCTGGGCGGCCTTGCGGCGGTTCCAGTTGGTCTGCTCCAGCACGGCGGCGATCATGTGCCGCTCCGCCTCCACGGCCGCCCGGTGCGCGATGTCCTTGAGGGAGATGCGCTCGGAGCCGTCCAGGTCCAGGTGCTCCAGGGAGAAGGTGGCGGGGGGCGGCATGGGCGCCGGCGCGGCGGGAGAGACGTTTCGGCCCTTGAACTCGCTGAACAGGAACCGCTCGTCGTCCAGGATGACGAGCCGCTTGACCAGGTTCTCCAGCTCCCGCACGTTGCCCGGCCAGTCGTAGGAGAGGAAGTAGGCCATGAGCTGATCGGAGACCTCGAGCCGCGCCCGGCCGTACTTCTCGGAGTACTTGTGGAGGAAGTAGCGGGTCAGCAGCGGGATGTCCTCCCGACGCTCGCGCAGGGGCGGGACCCGGATGTTCACCACGTTGAGCCGGTAGTAGAGGTCCTCGCGGAACTGGCGGGCCTCCACGGCCTTTCGCAGGTCCCGGTTGGTGGCGCACACCACGCGCACGTCGACGCGGAGCACGTCGTTGCCCCCGAGGCGGCAGAACTCCCGATCCTGGAGCACCTGGAGGAGCTTGGACTGGAGCGAGAGGCTCATCTCCCCGATCTCGTCGAGGAAGATGGTGCCCTTGTCGGCGTACTCGAACTTCCCCTCCTTGCGTTTGAGCGCACCGGTGAACGCCCCCTTCTCGTAGCCGAAGAGCTCGCTCTCCAGGAGGTCCGGGGGCAAGGCCGCGCAGTTGACCTTGACCCAGCGGTTCTCGCACCGGGAGGAGTTGCGGTGCAGGCGCCGCGCCACGAGCTCCTTGCCCACTCCGCTCTCCCCGTCCACGAGCACGGTGACATCGGTGTCGGCAATGTTGTCCAGGAGCTCCTTCATCTCCTGGAGCGGCCGGCTCACCCCCACGATGGGGTCGGTGGTGTCCTGGGCCAGGAGCCGCGCCCGCAGCCGCTGGATCTCCTCCGTGAGGCGGCGGCGCTCCAGGGCCTTCTCCACCGCCATCTGGAGCTCGTCGGCCTCGAAGGACTTGTCGATGTAGTCGTAGGCGCCGGCCTTCATCGCCCGCACCACGGTCGACGTCTGCCCCACGCCCGAGAGCATGATGACCGAGAGGTCGGGGTCCTTGTCCTTGAGGTGGGCCAGGGTCTCGATGCCGTCCATGCCCGGCATCATGATGTCGAGGATCACGACGTCGGGCTTGAGGCCGTTTTCGAGGCGCGCCAGGGCCTCCACGCCGCCGGGGGCGGCCTCGACCCGGTATCCTTCCAGGGACAGGAGGCTGCCCAGGTACTCCCGGATTCCGCTGTCGTCGTCCACCACGAGGATGGTCGAAGCGTCCGCCATCGAAATGCCCGCTTTCCTCTTTGCGCGTGTCCCTTCGAAATCCCACCCCCCTCGCCCCAGCGCCTGCTTCCCCCCCTCAGCAGATGCGGGGCAGGAGCTCTCCCGGAGGGGGTTCCAGGAGCCGGCGCCCCCCCAGGAGCGTGCGGGCCACCACCCGGGGACGGGTGCCCACCACGCTGCCGATGCGCGCGGCCCGGCGGCCCAGGGGATGCTGCCGCAGCAGCTCCAGCGCCGCGGGCGCGTCTACCTCGGGGAGCACGACCAGCGCACACCCCTCGTTGGCCAGGTGCAGGGGATCGAACCCCAGGAGCTCGCAGGCGCTTCGGACCCCCGGCTCCACGGGGACGGCCGCCTCGTCGACCTCGATCTCCGCCCCCGACTGCCCCGCGATCTCGTTGAGGGCCTCGGCGACGCCTCCCCGGGTGGGATCGCGGAGCACCCGCACCGAGGGAACCCCGGCCAGGAGGCGGCCCACCAAGCCCCCCAGGGGTGCCACATCGCTCAACACCTCCGTGGCAAAGCCGATGCCCTCGCGGCGGGAGAGGACGGCAATCCCATGCCGGCCCACGTCCCCGGTGAGGAGCACCGCGTCCCCCGGCTGCGCCCGGCTGCCGGAGAGCTCTCGCCCCTCCGGCACCACCCCCAGCCCCGCGGTGTTCACGAAGGGGCCCGAACCCGCCTCGACCACCTTGGTATCTCCGGCCACCACCTGGATCCCGGCCTCTGCCGCCCGGAGCGCCATGGCCTCCGCGATGCGGACCAGGCCTTCCAGGGGAAACCCCTCCGGCAGGATGAACCCCGCCGTGAGGTACCGGGGCTCGGCCCCCACCATGGCGAGGTCGTTGACGGTGCCGCACACCGCCAGGTCCCCCAGGTTGCCGCCCGGAAACTCCCAGGGGTCCACCACGAAGGAATCCGTGGTGAGGGCCGCCCGGCCACCCGGCCACTCCACCACGGCGGCGTCGTCGAGCCGCCGCAGCGCCGGATTTCCCAGGCGGCTCACGAAGACCTCCCGCACGAGCTCCCGGGTCTGGATCCCGCCGCCTCCGTGGGCGCGCACCACCACACCGCCCTTCATGGGGCGCCCGCCTCCCGATAGCGGTGGTGGGCGCCGCAGGCACCTTCGGAGCTCACCATGCACGCCCCCACCGGGTGCTCCGGCGTGCAGCGGCCCCCGAAGAGGGGGCACTCCCGGGGCTCGAGCACGCCTCGCAGCACCTGGGCGCAGCGGCACCCCTCGGGTTCTCGGCCGGGAAACGAGCGGCCCGCAAGAAAACGGCGCCGGGCATCGTGTTGCCCATAGGCTTCGGCCAGCTCGTACCCGCTCCCGGGGAGCTCCCCCAGTCCCCTCCAGGCGGAGCCCACCCGGACGAAGACATCGTCCAGCACCCCCAGGGCCGCACGGTTGGGGGCGTCGTCCACGGCCCTCGGATAGACGTTTTCGACCCGCGCTTCACCCCGCTCCACCTGGTCGAGCACCCGAACCAGGCCCACCAGCACGTCGTTGGGCTCGAATCCCGCCACCACGCACGGGACCCGATACTCTTCGGCCAGGGGGGCGTAGGCTTGAGCACCGAGCACCATGGTGGCGTGGCCCGGGCACAGGAAGGCGCCAATGGCCACCTCCGGGTCCCGGAGCAGGGCCTCCATGGCCGGCAGGAGCGCCTTGTGGGCCGAGAGGACCGAGAAATTGGAGCGGCCTTCCTCCCGAGCGGCCTTCACTGCCCAGGCGACCGTGGGCGCAGTGGTCTCGAAGCCGAGCCCCAGGAAGGCGACCTCGCGTTCGGGTTCGCGGCGGGCCAGCTCCAGGGCGTCGAGGGCCGAGTACACCACCCGCACGGCCGCACCGCGGCTGCGCGCCTCCCCCAGGGTGTCGGCGCTGCCCGGAACGCGCACCGCGTCGCCGTACGTGGCAAGGGTCACGCCGTCCTGGGCGAGGGCGAGGGCCTCGTCGAAGACCCGGGCCGGTGTCACGCACACCGGGCACCCGGGGCCGGAGTGCAGGCGCACCCCATCGGGCAGGAGGCTTCGCAGGCCCAGGCGGGCGATGGCCACGGTGTGGGTACCGCAGACCTCCATGACCCCCACCGGCGGACCGGCGTAACGGTGCAGCCGTTCCAGGAGGCGGGAGGCCAGCTCCGGGTCCCGGGCTGCTTCAGCCGGGTTGTTCATCGAGGACCGACCGGAAGAGCGCCAGGGTCTCCCGGGCTTCCTCCGGATCCACCCGGTGCAGGGCGAAACCGGCGTGGACCACCACGTAGTCGCCCGGGGCGGCCCCCTCCACCAGTGCCAGGGAGACGGTGCGCCGGGTACCGCCGAAATCCACCACGGCAGTGCCGTCGGGTTCCAGGGTGAGAATCTCACCGGGCACGGCTACGCACATGGTCTCTGCTCTCTGCGGGACGTTGGGGGAGGGGGACAGGCGGGCTGGAAGGACGCGGCCACGACGACAGGTTTCGGGCGGCCGCACGCGGCCCTTTCAGGAATCCACCCGGTTCCTGAGCTCCTTGCCCACCTTGAAGAAGGGGAGCTTCTTCTCGGGGACGTGGATCTTCTCCCCGGTCTTGGGGTTGCGGCCCACGTAGGCGTCGTAGTGTTTGTTGACGAAGCTTCCGAAGCCGCGGATCTCGACGCGCTCGTCGGCCAGAATGGCCTCGGTGAGCGTGTCGAACACGGTACTGACGGCTTCCTTGGCGGCCTTCACGGAGAGCCCGCCCGCCTCGGCCAGCGCCTTGACGAGTTCCGACTTGTTCATCCGCGACTCCCAACCCGCATCGCCGGGGACAAGCAGTGGTGCCCCCGGCAGGACTCGAACCTGCGGCACCAGGATTAGGAATCCTGTGCTCTATCCACCTGAGCTACGGGGGCGCCCGCACTCGGACGGGGGGATGCTAGATGCCAGGCGCGCCAAAGTCAAGTTTTGTTTGGGGTTTTTGCGCGGCACCCCCTTGACGCACCCCCCACCGCCGCCGTATAGAAACCCCCTCCCCCCCCTTTCCCGCCCTGCCCTCGGGAGGCCCCATGGTCGATCTCCACGTCCACACCACCTGCTCCGACGGGGGGCTCGCACCGGCCGAGGCGGTGGCCTACGCCCACGCCCGGGGGCTGGGCGCCCTGGCCATCACGGATCACGACAGCGTGGATGGAAACGACGAGGCCATGCGGGCCGGGCGGGAGCTCGGGCTCCCGGTCGTGCCGGGAGTCGAGATCTCCAGCCAGTGGGAAGGCGTGACCTTCCACCTCCTGGGCTACGGGCTGAGCCGCCTCACCGAGCGCGTGCGCGCTACCTTCACGTTCCTCGTGGAGAGCCGGCGGCGGCGAAATCCCCGCATGATCGAGAAACTTCGAGCCCTGGGCGTGGACATCACCCTGGAGGAGGTGCTCGCCCAGGCCGGGGGCTCTCTGGTGGGTCGACCCCACTTCGCCCGGGTGCTCCTGCGCAAGGGCGCCGTGAGCACCACCCAGCAGGCCTTCGACCGGTATCTGGGCCGGGGGGCGGCCGCCTACGTCCACAAGGAGCGCCTGACCCCGGCCCAGTCGGCGGAGCTCATCCGGGAAGCGGGCGGGGTAATGGTGCTCGCCCATCCGGGCATCCTGGAGGAGGAGCGCCCCAACGCGCTCTCCGACGTGTTGGCCCACCTGCTCGGCCTGGGTCTGGCCGGCATCGAGGCCTACTACAGCCGCCATACCCCGGATCAGGTCTCCCGCTACACCGCCCTGGCCCGCCGCCACGGCCTGCTCGTCACCGGAGGAAGCGACTTCCATCGGCCCGGGGAAGGGGGGCCGGAGATGGGCACCGGCTACGGGAGCCTGCGCGTGCCCGACGAGTGCTACCGCGCCCTGGCGCAGCGGCTGGCCGCCCGGTGAAGAGGAAGGCCGCTCTCACGCATACCGGAGCGCCGCTCCGACGCCCCCTTCGCTCTGGAGCCCCCCGTGGCCATTCACCGCCACGACCCTCCCGTCCGCGGCCAGCGTCCCCCGCACCAACTCCTCCCCCAACTCCGCGCCTTCCACGGGCTTCCCGCACTGGGGGCACTCCGGGGGGGCCTTGACGCCCAGGGCGCCGCAGCCAAAGCACTTCCATCCCGCTTCCCGGAAGGACTGGGCCAGGTAGAGCACGTGCACCCGGCCCGCCGCCACGGCCTCGGCCACCGCTTCCGGCCCCACCGCGCCCCGGCCTGCGCCCCGGACCTTGTTGAGCAGGTTGTCGACCGCCTCGGCATCCTCTCGATCCCGCCCCGCCCGCAGGGCCGCCCGGACCTCGTCGCAAATGACGTCGGGCGCGGAGTTCGGATCCAGGCGCAGCCGTGCGCACACCGCCCCTTCCAGGCGCTTGGGCAAGAGAGGCTCGAAGGCCGCAAGGAGGGGATCGGGCCCCGAGAGCACGATACGGGCGCCTTGCCGCTCGCCGGCCCAGCGCACCAACTGATCCGACAGGCGCCGGAGGTTTCGGTTGAGGTGCTCGTCCACGTGCCGCTGGTAGCGGGCCTGGCTCCACCCGCCCTGCTCGTGGCGGCCCGGAAACTCCTCGTCGGCGAACGCGAACTCCCGGGTCACGGACCCCATCTCGAACGCCAGGAGGCGTCCGGCATCGCCGTTGACCATGGCCAGGAGGGCGGGCTCCCCCTCCCGCACCGACTGGGCCACGGGCCGCAGCACGGGGCGGTCCGAGCAGGTGAAGGACTCCGGAAAGGGGAGATGGCTTCGCACCACCCGGTACTCCCCGAGTCCCGAGCACGCGAAGACGGCGACCCCGTCGAAGGCCTCGTCCCACGCGCGGTTTACGAGACCCCGCACGTAGTGCTCCACCTTTTCCGCGTCTTCCTCGAGGCTTCGCCGCGCATCCCCCCCCAGATCGCCTGCTGCGGCCAGGCACTCCTTGAGCTTCGTCTTCACGAAGATGCGCACGCGCTCCCTCTGCTTCTCGCTGTCCCAACGCGTGTTGAGGTAGAGGGTGAGGAAGGGGGCGCCGGTGCGGGGAAGTCGGGCCAGGTGGCGAAGCTCCTCGTGCAGAACCATCGCATCCTCCTCGTAGGGTCAGAAAGGCCGGGTCCGTAGGGCCAAGACTAGGACGCCCCCAAGGCCTGTCAAGCGGGCTCCCTCCGGGTCGGCCTTGCACCCCGCCGGAGCCCGTGACAGACTGCCGCCGCGCCCCGAAGCTCGGGCGGCTTTGGCAACCGGGCCCCGGCCGAGGGGCCCCCAGCCCCCTTCTCGGCTCCCTGCCGCCGAGGTGCCGATGCGCGTGCGGGTAAACGAGCAGGACCTGGACCTCCCCGAGGGGGCCACCCTGGGCGACGCCCTCCGGGCCGCGAAACCGGATGCCGACGTCTGGATCTGCAACGGGTTTCCGGCAACCCGGGAGACCCGGCTGTGCCCCGGCGACGAGGTGGTCCTCATCCGGAGGGGAGAGCTTCCGGGGCCCGAGGAGCTCGAGGGGCTGCTCGCCGCGCGCCACACGCCCGGGGTGCACCGCCGGGTCAAGGCCGCCCGGGTCGGAATCGCCGGGCTGGGGGGCTTGGGCAGCCAGGTCGCCATCGCGCTCGCCCGCACCGGCTGCGGCACCCTGGTGCTCGCCGACTTCGACGTGGTGGAGCCCAGCAACCTCAACCGCCAGCAGTACTTCGTGGAGCAGCTCGGCCAGCCCAAGACCCGGGCCCTGGCGGACACCCTGCGCCGCATCAACCCCTACGTGCGGGCAGAGGCCCACACCCTGCGCCTCACCCCCGAGAACGTCCCCCGGGTCTTCAGTGGGTGCCGGGTGCTCGTGGAGGCCTTCGACCGGGCCGACCAAAAGGCCATGCTGGTGGAGACCGCCCTGGCGAAACTCCCCCAGACCTGGGTGGTGGCGGCCTCCGGCCTGGCCGGGTACGGGCCCGCCGACGAGATCCGCACCCACCGGATGGGGCCGCGGCTCTTCGTGGTGGGAGACCTGGAGTCCGAGGCCCGGCCGGGCACGGGCCTCATGGCCCCCCGGGTGGGGGTGGCCGCCCACTCCCAGGCCAATCTGGCGCTCCGGCTCGTCCTGGGCGAGGAAGGCTAGCCTGCGTGCAGGTCTTCGCCCACCGCGGCTCATCCCTGGATCACCCGGAGAACACCCTGGAAGCCTTCGAGGCCGCCCTGGCCGAGGGGGCAACCGGCATCGAGACCGATCTGCGGCTGACCCGGGACGGGGTCCTCGTCCTCGTCCACGACCCGGACCTTCGCAGGACGGGGGATGACCCACGGCGAGTCACGGGCCTGACGGCTCTCGAGCTCGCTCGGGTGCGCCTGTCGGGGGGAGGAAGGGTCCCCTTGCTTGCCGACCTGTGGGACCTGGCAGCGAAACGGGTGCGCCTCAACCTGGAGCTCAAGGGCCGGGGAACGGGTCAAGCGCTCGCCCGGTTCCTGGCGGCGCGGGCGTGGGATCCGGCACAGGTGCTCGTCACCTCGTCCCGCAGCGCCGAGCTGGCAGCCGTCCGGGCACAGTGCCCCGGGGTGCCGGCAGGCCCCGTGTGGAGCCGCCTGGGGGAGCGCCAGCGACGGAGCCTCAGCCGGAGCGGCTTCGCGGCCGTGAGCCTGGCCGCCGAGGCGTTCTCCGAAGGGGCTCTCGCGTCGTGCCGAAGCCACGGCGCCGAGCTCCTGCTCTGGGTGGTCAACGCGCCCGAGGGGGTGCTAGACTTGGCCCGCTCCGGGGTGGACGGGGTCTTCACTGACTGCCCCGGCCGCATCCGCAACGCCCTGGGGCCACTCGCCTCCCCCCGAGGTCGCCTTGTCCCTTGAACCCAGCCGAACCGCTTTCGACCTGGCCGTCATCGGCGGAGGCATCACCGGGGCGGGAGTGGCCCGGGACGCCGCACTGCGCGGCCTGTCGTGCCTGCTCCTGGAGAAGGACGACTTCAGCGCAGGCACCTCCGCCAAGACCACCCGCCTGATCCACGGGGGACTGCGCTACCTGGAGAGGGGCGACCTCCAGCTCGTGGCCGAGTCGCTGCGAGAGCGCGAAACCCTGCTGCGCATGGCGCCCCACCTCATCCGGCCGATCCCGATCCTCCTGCCCGTCTACGCAGGGGACCGCCGGCCCCTGTGGAAGATCCGGGCGGGGCTCACCCTCTACGACCTCTTGAGCCTGGGCAAGGGAACACCCCACTACGGCGTGCTCGGTCGCCGGGAGGCCCTGCGCAGGAGCCCGGGCCTGAGCGCCGAGAAGCTCCTGGGGGCCGGCCTCTTCTACGACTACCAGATCCTCCTGCCCGAGCGCCTGGTCCTCGAGAACATCTTCTCCGCGCGAGAGCACGGCGCCTACTGCCTCAACTACCACGAAGTCGAGGCCATCTCCGAGGAGGACGACAGCTTCGGGCTTCGGGTCCGGGACCGGCTGACCGGGTCGGAGCAGCGGTTCACCGCCCGGGTGGTCGTCAACGCGGCGGGTCCCTGGGCCGACCAGGTGGGGGCCCGCTACCGCAGCGACCTTGCGCCCAAGGTCCGGGCCACCAAGGGGGCCCACGTGGTGGTGGACGCCGATCTGGATCACGCGGTCTTCACGGCATCTCCGCGCGACGAGCGCCTCTTCTTCTCGCTGCCCCTCGAGGGCCTGACCCTGGTGGGCACCACCGACACGTTCTGGGAAGGGTCGCCGGACGGCGTGGCCCCCGACGCGCAGGACGTGGACTACCTCCTGGACGGACTCCACAAGCTCCTTCCCGGGCGGCGCATCGAGGCCTCGGACGTGCTGTGGGGCTACGCAGGGCTGCGGCCCCTGGCCCTCACCGGCAAGAAGGGCAGCCCCTCGTCGCTGAGCCGGCGCCACGTGCTCCACCGGGAGGGCCCCAAGGGCCGCTTCCTCACCATCGTCGGCGGAAAGTACACCACCTTCCGGAAGATGGCGGAGGAAGCCGTGGATGCCGCGTGCCGGGCCCTGGCCTTCCCCGTGCCGGGTTCCACCGAGCACGTGCCCCTCTTCGGCGGCGGCCTCACCGACGCCGTCATCTTTCGGGAGAACGTGTGCGAGTGCACCCAGAAGATCCCCAACCTGCCGCGGGAGGTGGTGGACCACCTGGTCTCCCTCTATGGCCGGCGCTGCTGCGACGTGATCGACGTGGGGCTCGAGCGCCCCGAGTGGCGCGAGGTTCTCGCGCCGGGATATCGCGACTACCGGGCCCAGGTGGCCTACGCGGTGCGCCGGGAAGACGCCCACCACCTCGACGACGTCCTCCTGCGCCGGCTGCGCACCGGCGTGAGCCTGGACCTGGGGCTTTCCGCCGCCCCCGAAGCGGCCCGGATCATGGCCGAGGAACTGGGATGGGACGAGGGGACCCGGCGGGCCGAGTTGGAGCGGTTTCGAGAGCTTCTGGAGCGGGAGATGGCTCTGGGCTGCGGGGTGTCGGGGCGGGCACCGTTCCTGGAGCACGCGGGGGCATTCTGACGGCCCGGCCGTAGGGGCGAACCATGCGTCGCCTCTACGGCTTCACCACGTACAGGAGGAAGCGCCATGAAGAAGGTCTGGGTGGACGACGAATGCATCGCCTGCGGAACCTGCGTGGACCTGTGCCCGGAGGTCTTCGAGCTGGAGGGAGACATCGCGACGCTCGTGGAGGGGGCCGACCTCTCCCTCGACGACAAGATCGTCGAAGCGGCCGAGGCGTGCCCCGTGGAGGCCATCCACTACGAGGAGTGAGGCCCGCCCCGCGGGCTGGGCCAGGACCGGCACGGCAAGCCGGCGTGGAAATCTCTGGGGACCTGAGATCTGGGAGAAAGTTGTAGGGGCGACGCATGCGTCGCCCCTACGGCTGACCGCTGGCATCCGAGGCCATGCCTCGGCGCACTGGGGCGAACCCTCCCTGGCCGGCGCGCTGGCGCGCATCGCACCAACCTCGCAGACCTGCGAGCCCGCCTGGCACTTGGCGGTTGGCCCAGCCCGTGCGCGGAAACGCGGGGGCCACGCGGGCAATGCCCGCGTCCCCCCTGCTTACTCGCTTACGTCCCCCTTGCCCTTACGTCCCCCTTGCCGCCCCCCAACTGCCGCGGAGCCTCGGTTAGCGGGTGACGGTGAACGTTCCACTTCCCTCTTTCAACAGGGCGCCGGTATCATCGCTCCAGCAATAGTAGGCTACAGACCCGGTGAGCGTGTCACCACCGTCCCATGTCCAGGAATAGGATCGATTTCCGAAACTCGTGTCGGCATTGATCGACAGCGCATACTCGCTGCGGTTGCCGGACACCGACACGGAGCCGTAAGATCCGGAAATGCTGCCGGCATCTTCGGACAAAGAAATCGAAAAATATGACAGACCGCCGTTGCACCCGTAAATGCCGAGATTCGGGTTGTTAATGGTGCCGGTCCAATATCCGGTCACATCACCGGTGATAGGGGGCAAGGCGCTGATGAGATTCGCCCCAACGAACTGTTGCACATCCGAATTGGACTGGAGCTTATCGTGCTCTTCCGAGACGATGTAGGTGGGGCCCGGGAGATCGTCGCCAACGGATTCGCTCGCCGGAACCATTCCGTCGTTGGGAGCCGTGTCGAACAGAAACTCCGTAACAATAGAACCCCACATACTCTTGCTGCCGAAGATCTTTATGTAGTTTGTGTTCGGGTGCCTGTTGATGGCATTGGTTCTGATGGTTTTGAGAAGCGGGTTTCCTGTCTGTGCATCTAGAAACATGCCGCTCTCCAGCACATCTTTAAACGTGGTGGTCGTAGCGTACGGATTATCGGGCGCATAGTTTGCAAGTAGTGTCAGAAGTCCTGGACCGGCAAGATCCGCTGCGGGTGTCCCATCAAGCGGACCACCCAAGAGGATCATATTGTTGATGGCCAAATCTGTCTGTGATGCCGCATACAGTGCAACCAGTGTCCCAAAGCTATGGGCCTGCAGATCAATCTGGGTGAGACCGCCCTCGGTCTGCAACGAGTTCAGAAAATCGGCAAATTTTTGCCCCGCCTCGACCATGTTGTTTCTCGCATAGTCGTAGTTGAACCCGATGACCTGTGTGTAACCGCCCTGGCTCATGAGCTCACTGACGGAACCCCCAAAAGAGTCTTCCACGGTACTCAGGATCCCGTGCGTGAGCACGAGCGTCTTCTTGTTGGGATCGAAACCCTGCGGATAATCGAGCCATACCGAGCCATTCCAAATTCTGGGACCGAAGCGCGGGGGCGGTGCAAAGGTGATTTCGGTACTCAGATTGACCGATGCCGCCGAAATGCTTTGCGCATTTTGTATCGTGGATAGCGGTATGACGAAGCACGCACTACTCGATTCGCACGAGATCGGGACTCCACCGAAAAAATTGTCGGATGCCACGACATTCACTAATGGGGCTGATCCCGTGAACCTTTCAGGGAGGGTCGCACCGTATCTAATAACGAAGGTTAAATCTCCTGCCTGAGGAAAGGCGGTCTGCTTCGAGTCGAAATCCAGAACCAGCGCATGGCCCACACTTGTGAGTGACCCGCTTGGTGGCTCTTTTGGAAACGAAGATACCAGTGATAGGCGAACCGTTTGGTCGGAGGCCAAGGCCCCCGCTGGAATCGTGACGCTGCTGCCGCCGGGAAGGGCTATCGTGCCCCCCTGTGCTGCCGTGATGATCTGGCTCGTCGACTCAAGTGTCGTGGTGCGAGTCGTCGAACTAGTTCCACCTCCCCCTCCACCACAACCAAACAGAAAGAGTGCAATCAGCAGACATGCGAACATCTTTCTGGAGAAAAATACCGCTTCTGTAATAACCATTTTATCTCCTTTCTTCTTAAGGTGGCGGTGTCAGGTGGCAGGAAATCCCTTTCGGCCGCTCTGGCAAAAAGGTTTAGCTCCTGATAGCGGCCGACCCATGCCCGGACAAGCCCGACTCGACTTGCCCGGCCTGCTCCAGCACGTGATCGCGCGGGGCATCGAGCGCCGGAGGATCTTCCTCGACGATGAGGACCGCGAGGCCTTCGTCGGCCGTCTGAGTCGGCTGCTCGTCGCCAAGGACACGCAGTGCTTCACGAAATGCCCAACGGATGGTGAGCCCGCGGGGCTTTGGAGGACTTTCTGGCTCTTCCTGAAAGACGATTGCCGCCCCGGCCGAAACCAGGTGACCGCGTGCCGATCGAAGGAGTCGAATCCCTCGTGGAGCGGCGCGTGGCCGACCGGCAGGGCGGGACATCGATGAATCCCGACCAGTCCGAAGCGGCGCGTCACCGGGAAGGCCCGGCACTCGTCCTGGCCGGGCCGGGGACCGGAA
This sequence comes from Thermodesulfobacteriota bacterium, assembly GCA_040756475.1. Lineage (NCBI taxonomy): Bacteria > Pseudomonadati > Thermodesulfobacteriota > Thermodesulfobacteriota bacterium. The sequence continues at coordinate 21,203 of JBFLZB010000019.1, read as the reverse complement.
AGACCACCACCCTGGTCGGGAGGTACTGCTTCCTCCTCGACCAGGGGGTGGACCCCGCCAGCATCTTCGTTGCCACCTTCACCCGAAAGGCGGCCCTCCAGCTCAAGGAGCGCATCGCCGCGCGGGCCGGCATCGCGACCGCGCGGCTCCCCGTTGGGACGTTCCACTCCCTGTGCCTCGGGATCCTCCGGGAGGTGGGCGAGCGGGTCGGCGTGCCGCGCGACTTCCGCACCATCGGCGACGGGCAGCAGTTCCGGGTGCTCCGGGAGCTCAAGCTCGACTGGCCGGGCGAGCTCGAGGAGCTGAAGGACGCCATCGCCCGACTCAAGGATCGCCTGGTCGGCCCCGAGCAGGCCCGGAGGGAAGCGTCGGCCTGCCGGGGCGGGGACGCGGAGGATCGCCTCCTGCTTGCCCGCGCCTACACCCGGTATCAGGAGGCGCTGCGAAGGCGCGGGCTCTTCGACTTCGGGGACCAGATCGCCCTGGCGGTAGAGGCGCTGCGGGAGCACGCCGACCTGCGGGAGCGCTACTCCGAGCGCTACCGCTACCTGATGGTCGACGAGTTCCAGGACATCAACGCCGCCCAGGACGCCCTGCTCCAGGCGCTCCTCGCGCGGCACCGGAACCTCTGGGCGGTGGGGGACGACGACCAGGCGATCTACGGGTGGCGGGGCAGCGACGTGCGCTACATCACCGGCTTCGAGCAGGCCCATCCCGGCGCCCGCGTGCTGCGGCTGCAGACCAACTACCGCTCCCCCCGGGCCATCCTCGACGTCGCGGACCGGCTCATCCGGCACAACCGCCGGCGTCTCCCCAAGACCCTGGAGGCCACGAAGGCGACGAAGGCGCCGGTGGTGCTGTGCCGGGCCGAGGACGAGCACCGGGAGGCGCAGTGGGTGGCGCACGCGGTGCGAAAGCTCCTGGACGCCGGCACGAGCCCCCGCGAGGTCGCGGTACTCCTGCGCACCAACTACCTCACGCTGCCCTTCGAGACCGAACTGCGCCGCGCCGGCATTCCCTTCGTCATCCGGGGCGGGCCGGGGTTCTGGGAGCTCAAGGAGGTCCAGACCGTGCTGGAGGCCCTCTGGCCCCTGGGGCAGGCCGCGGCGACCTCTCCCTGCCCCTGGGCGGGGCTGCCGTACCTGCACGACCGGCTGGCCGAGATCGCCCAGCGAGACCGCGCCGGGCCGTTCCCCAAGCTGGTGGAGGCCCTGGCGGAGGCGGTCGCCGCCCAACCGCCCCTTTCGGCCTCGGACGAGACGAAGGTGCGCTGGGCCGGCGCGGCCCGGCAGGTGGCCGCCGAGGCCCGGGAGTTCCAGGATGCGGACGCCCTCCTGGCCCACGCCGCGACGGCCGCCACCGTACCCCCTGCCGACGAGGACGCGGACGCCGTGGTCCTGTCCACCATCCACCAGGCCAAGGGGCTGGAGTGGGACGCGGTGTTCGTGTGCGCTTGCGAGGCGGGGCTCCTGCCCCACGAGAAGGCCGAGGAGGGGGAGGAGGAGCGGCGCCTCGCCTTCGTCGCCGCCACCCGGGCGAAGCGCTTCCTCACCCTCTCCTGCTGCCGGAGCCGCAGCGGGCGCCCGGCCGAGCCCTCGCCCTTTCTCGCCGAGATGACCCGGGGTGCGCCGGCCGACAGCCTCTCCTGGCGCCGGGCCCCCGCGACCGGCGAGACCGGCTCCTGGTTGGGGCCCCCGCCGAGGCAGAGCACCCCACCAAAGCCGGCCGCCGAGAAGGTGCCGCCGGCCTTCGTCTACCCCAAGCCGGCGCGCAGGAAGGCAGGCGCGAAGGGCCGAAAGCCGGCGGGACCCGTGCCGGAGGCCGGGCCGAGACACCCGGTGCCCCCGGAACCGTCCGCCCGGGCAAGAAGGAACACCCGGGTCTTCCACTCCGCCTTCGGGAACGGCGTCGTGCAGCGGGTGGACGGCGACAAGTGGATCGTAGCCTTCGCCAAGCACGGGGTGAAGGTGATCCTGTCCGAGTACCTGGTCGTGTTGGGGGGCCGGGAGGCGGGCACCGGGACGGCAAGAAGGCGAACCCGTTCCTAGTCGATCAGCCCAGCAGGCCTTGAAACCAATGTCGGTGGGGTGCTTCGGCGGACCTAGAGGGGTAACTGAAGTACCGCAATTGTGGGTCGGACGGTCCTGGAGGGGTCCCCGCCCAGCACCAGCGTCCCGGTCTGTCCCGCCCTTCTCCCCCTCATCCCGTCATTGCCGCGATTGCCGCGCTTGACCCGCGCGGGTTTGGGAGTGTAAGAAGGCTTCGGCTGCGGCTCCACGACCGCGGGGGCGAGAATGGAAGCACGGGCGGTAGCAGGGCGCGGAAGGCAGAAAAGGCGAAGCGGGCTTGAGGCCGCCGTCACCGAACCGGTGAGGCGGCCTTTATTGTCTCTGGTGCCCGTCACGGCAGCGAAGGCCACCACACGGCGCCCCGACCCTCCCCGGCACCGAAGCCCGGGCCCGCGGCCCCCGCCGAGCGGCAGTGCTCAGCCCGAAGCTCGGCGGTTCCGCGACCTACCGCCTCCGCGGCTCGACGGGCAGCCGTACCGCTGGAACCCTTCAAATTTTCGGCCCCTTCCTGCGCATCGCACCAACCTCGCAGACCTACGAGCCCACCTGGCACTTGGCGGTTGGCCGAGCCCGTTCGCGGACAAGCGGCGGCCACGCGGGCAATGCACAGTTGCACTTACGTCCCCTTTGCCGTCTCCCTTTGCCGTCTCAACCGGGCGGCGTTACCCGAGTAGGATCCAAGAGCACGACGAGGCATGAATGCGAGAGGGAAAGGGAAGATACCATCTCGGCAGAGTACACAAGATCGGGCGGCTGAACGACGAACTTATCGTTGCTGCAATCGAGCATCCTGCCACGATCCAGGGCGCCCGATACGCCTGGACCTTCACCGACGCCGTCGTCGAGCGCGAGGGCAACGCGACCCGGTATGCCTATGCACATTTGAGCAAGTTCTTGCCGGAGGGCACAGTAACAGTAGTTGACGAGCCTCACAGAGCTCAGGATCAACGACCGGAGCCTAATCTCTTGGTCGCAACAAGCCCGTTCGTCTACATACCTGAGTTCTCAGGCATAGCTTTCTTGCACGTGTGGAATCAAATTGAAACAAAGGCATTCATTAAGAGGTTTTGCCATATAATTTGCTCCACGCATGACCGCTTCTTCGTTGGATGCGATATTGAGCCCATTTCAGACCTCAGGACGTTTGTGGCACGCCTAAAGGCCATCGATGTATTTCTGGAAATTTCTGCGAAGGTCCACCCACCTAATCCATTATTCGGTCGCGCGTGGCGGCGCCTCAATGAGTATATACAAAAACGAAACGCTGGGGAGCTAGACATAAAGGAAAAATCGGAGGAGGGTTCCCATCTGAGGACGGACGTGCTGGAACACGTCCAGGGCATCCTGGCAGCAACGGCACAGCACCCGTATGAGCCGGTAGCACCCATCGACATCACTGACGCAGCGCTCTTGATGGCAGCTGATGGCTACGGCAAGGGGAAGATAGTGGGAACCGAAGGAGAGACGAGAGTCGTCGTCCGGACGTCTGACACCGAAAGGGGTTTCATTTACCATAAGGTTCCGGACCCGGAGGGCTTGTACCAGGAGGCACGCAAGAACTTCACTGCAGTCTCTGTCGAGCGCAAGATGTCGCACGAATGAACAGGCTCAAAGACATCCTGGTTGCCACGCTCGTCTCCCTTGAGGCCCTCGTCCTCGTTGGCTCGGTCGGTGTCTACATTCTAGCGCCATCTTGTTTTGTTTGGCTTGGGGCTCGATTGACCCAAAATGAGCCAATAAAGTACCTGGCCCTAGTCCCTGTAGCCCTCTTGGTCGTAATGGTGAGGTCGGCGGGCGATCTTCTTTTCCCTTCGAGTGTTGACTTCACGATCTTGCAGAAATGGCCGGATTACCACATGGTCAAGGACAGGTATTTGATATCACTTGTTATTACTGGGGCATGCACGCTGGTTGTTATATCAATCTGGGCACTCAGTCTCCCCTTGTCTCAAGCACTTAATGCCTTCGCTTTCGTAACGGCTATCGCGGTCGCGCTTGTGGCCTATGGTTGTTTTGCCTACGCGACCTGGACGGTCAAGGAAATCCTTTCTGCCCACGTGGGGAGGAAGAGCGGCGGGTAACAATGCGCTGCACGGCGGATTGGCTCCAGCGCTGGCGGCCTTCCGCCAACCTGTAAACGCGTCGTTGCAAGGAGATCGTTCGAACCCTGCTTGGAGTCGAAGCGGCCTTCAGCTGATCACCGACATACGAACGACGAAGGAGAAACACCCCCCCGATGCCCACGTTGAACTGGATCGGCAAGGAAGCGGTGGTCAACCACCACCTGGAGGTCCCCTTCCACCTGCTCAAGGACGTGCCCGAGCTTGCCTGCGGCGAGCCGGGAAGCGGCAACCTGATCGTCCAGGGCGACAACCTGGTTGCGCTCAAGGCGCTGCTGCCCTACTACGCCGGCCAGGTGAAGTGCATCTACATTGACCCGCCGTACAACACCGGCGTCGACGAAAGGAACGAAGAAGGGAAGCGGTCGGGCTGGATCTACAGCGACAACGTAAGCAGTCCGGAAATTAGTGAGTGGCTGGACCGCGTCGTGGGAACCGAAGCGGAAGACTTATCGCGTCATGAGAAATGGCTCTGCATGATGTATCCGCGACTTGCATTGCTCCGTCGATTTCTTCGTGACGACGGGGTTCTCTTTGCTAGCATCGATGAAGTCGAGTACGCAAACCTTCGGCATCTCCTGGACGAAATATTTGGGATTCAGAACCGCGTTGGCACGATCATTTGGCATAACGCGACGGATAACAATCCGACTAACATCGCGCTGGAGCACGAATATATTCTGGCCTATGCCAGAGACAAGCGCAAACTTGCCTCTGAGTGGAAGTCGCAGGACTTGGCTGCCAAGGACAAGCTGCTCAGGGTTGGCGATGAATTTGTCATGCGCTACCAAGACCAAACGATAAGGCAGCGCGAGTACACAAAATGGTTCAGAGAGAACAAGGCCTATATGTGGCCGTTCGACAGATATAAGTATATAGATGATGGTGGCATCTACACAGGCAGTCAGAGCGTCCATAACCCTGGAAAAGAGGGCTACAGATACGACGTTATCCATCCGGTGACGCGAAAACCATGCACACAGCCTCTAATGGGGTATCGATTTCCGCCGGAGACCATGGAACGCCTCTTGTCAGAGGAGCGTATTCTGTTTGGTGGCGACGAAGGCAAGATAGTCGAATTGAAGGTCTATGTTCGAGACTATAGGGCTAAGTTGTCTAGCTTGTTTGAATTGGATGGGAGGATTGGCACATATGAGATAAAGGACGTCTTTCCAGGGGAAAAGCGGCCGTTTGATTTCCCAAAACCCACTTCCTTGATCGAGGAAATACTTAGTTTCACTACGTCTGGCGATGACTTGGTCTTGGACTCCTTCGCAGGGTCTGGAACAACTGGTCACGCCGCCCTCAAGCTGAATCGTAGCGACGGACAGAAACGCCGCTTCATATTGGTTGAGATGAAGCGCCAAATAGCACGCGACATCTCCGCCGAGCGCATCCGCCGCGTGGCCCAGGGATACACGAACGCCAAGGGGGAGGCCGTCCCGGGACTCGGCGGTGGCTTTCGCTACTGCGAGCTCGGAGAGCCGCTCTTCGACGAGGCGGGGAAGATTCGCGAGACGGTGAGCTTCGCCGACCTGGCTCGGCACGTGTACTTCACCGAGACCGGAGAACCCCTGCCTGCGATGGCCACGAAGGAACGCAGAGAACACAAAGGAGAACCTGGCTCTTCTTTGAGCCCTTTGTGTTCTCTTGTGGCCAACTCGCCTTTTCTCGGCGCGTGCCGGGGCGTCGGCATCTACCTCCTCTACAACGGCATCCTGGGCGACCGGTCCGACGACGGCGGCAACGTGCTGACCCGGTCGGTGCTGGCGAGCCTGCCGCCTTTCGACGGGTCCAAGGTCATCTACTGCGCCGGGTGCCTGCTGGGTCGCGACCGGCTGCAGGCCGAGGGGATCACGGTGCGGCAGACGCCGTACGAGGTGAAGGTGTCGTGAGGCGGAAGAAAGGCGAGGCGCCGCCGCCGGCCTCCGGCTCGGAGTTCCTCTTCTACCAGGCCGAGGACGGTGAGACTCGGGTGCAGGTTCGCCTCGTCGACGAGACGGTCTGGATGTCTCAGCGGCTCTTGGCGGAGCTGTACCAGAAGTCCGTGCCGACCATCAACGAGCACATCGCCGGCATCTACGAGGAGCGGGAGCTCGACCCGGCGGCAACCATTCGGAAATTCCGAATCGTTCAGCGCGAAGGCGCTCGGGACGTGGAACGGCTCGTGGAACACTACAACCTCGACGTGATCCTTGCTGTGGGCTATAGGGTCCGTTCCCACCGGGGCACCCAGTTCCGCCAGTGGGCCACCCGGCTCCTGCGCGAGTATGTGGTCAAGGGCTTCGCGCTCGACGACGAGCGCCTGAAGCAAGGCCGCAACCTCGGTGAGGACTACTTCGATGAGCTTCTGGAGCGAATCCGGGCCATCCGGGCCTCGGAGCGGCGGTTCTACCAGAAGATCACCGACATCTACGCTACCAGCATCGACTACGACGCGAACCACCCCCTGACCCAGGAGTTCTTCGCGACAGTCCAGAACAAGATGCACTGGGCCATCCACGGCCACACCGCGCCGGAGCTGATCCACGCGCGGGCCGACGCCGACAAGCCTCACATGGGGCTGACGACCTGGAAAAACGCCCCGGCGGGCCGCATCCGCAAGGCCGACGTGACCGTGGCCAAGAACTACCTGGGCGAGGAGGAGCTTTCGAGCCTCAACCTGCTCGTCAGCGGCTACCTGGAGTTCGCCGAGTTCCAGGCGCGCAGCCGCAACCCCATGACCATGGCCGACTGGCGCCGGAAGCTCGACGACTTCCTCGATCTGAGCGACCGAAAGGTGCTGGCCGACGCGGGGCGCATCTCCCAGAAGCTCGCCCACGAGCGCGCCGAGGCCGAGTTCGCACGGTACGAGGAGAAACGCCGCCTCGTCGAGGCCACCGAGCCCTCGAGCGACTTCGATCGGGTCGTGGAAGAGGTCAAGCGCCTGGAGTCGAAGAAGGGGAAGCCGAACCCATGATCACGCTGAAGGACTACCAGCACCGCGTCCTTGACTCGTTACGGGCATTCTTTCGCCAGTGCTCCCGGGACGGCCGGCCCGAGGGGGCGTTCCAGGCGGTCCAACTCGCCAACGGCCGGGGGCCGATGCCCTATGTTCCGGTGGTCGCCGAGGGCCTGGCGTCGGAGATGCCCTATGTGTGCCTGCGCGTGCCCACCGGCGGCGGCAAGACGCTCCTCGCCTGCTACGCCGCGGGGCTCGCGATGGAAGAGCTGCTGCGGGGAGAGCGTGCGGTGGTGCTGTGGCTCGTGCCCAGCAACACCATCCTCGACCAGACCGCCGATGCCCTGCGCGACCCGCGCCACCCGTATCGCCGGGCCCTGGAGCTATCCTGCGGCGCGGTGGAGGTGGTGACGATCGAGGAAGCGCTGCGGCTGTCGCGGGGGGCCGTCGAGGGGCAGACGGTGGTGATCGTGTCCACGATCCAGGCCTTCCGGGTGGAGGACACCACGGGTCGCAAGGTGTACGACCAGAACGGGGCGTTCTCGGACCATCTGCTGCATCTCCCGCCCGATCGGGTGGCGGACATGCTGCCGGGGGCCAACGGCGAACCGAAGCCGTCCCTGGTGAACATGCTGCGGCTGCGGCGGCCCATCGTGATCGTGGACGAGGCCCACAACGCCCGCACGGACCTGTCGTTTGCGACCCTGGGCAACGTGATGCCCTCGTGCATCGTCGAGTTTACGGCCACGCCCGCCAGGGCGAAGCATCCGTCCAACGTACTCCACCACGTCTCGGCCGCCGAACTGAAGGCAGCGGACATGGTCAAGCTGCCCTTGCGCGTGGTCACCCGCCACCCGAGCCAGAAGGACCAGTTGCTGGCCGAGGCGATCGCCCTGCGCAACGACCTGGAGCGGCTTGCCGCGGCCGAGGCGCAGCAGACCGGCGAGTACCTGCGGCCGCTCCTGCTGATCCAGGCCGAACGGGTGGATGCGTGCGAACCCCTGCGCGAGCGGCTGGCCGGCGAGTTCGGGGTGCCCAAGGACCAGGTCAAGATCTCCACGGGCAGGCTCGACGAGCTCAAGAAGATCGAAGACATCGAGGCGCCTGGCTGCCCGGTGCGGGTCATCCTCACCGTGGAGAAACTGCGGGAAGGGTGGGACTGCCCCTTCGCGTACGTGCTGTGCAGCCTGAAGGAGACCCGCTCCGCTACCGCCATCGAGCAGATCGTGGGACGCATCCTGCGGCTGCCCAAGGCCCGGGCGAAGCGGCATCCGGACCTGAACTGCTCCTACGCATTCTCGCCTTCGGATTCCCTGCCGGCGGTGCTGGCGGAGCTGCGAGATGCGCTGGAGAGCAACGGCTTCACCGCTGCGGAGGCCGAGCGGATCATCATCCCCGTGCAGCAGGGGGTGCTCCCCCTGGGCGTTCAGCCAAAGACCGTCCGCTTGGCGGCCGGGGAACTGGACGGGGCCAAGGCCCGGGCGGAGGCGGCGCGGATGGGCGGGAAGGTCCGCGTCGATGTGGACCGGGGCGAGATCACGGTGGTCGTCCCCCTCGACGAGGACGAGACCGAGCGTCTGGCCAGTGTGGTGACCACCCCCGAGGCCAGGGCCAAGGTGCGCGAGGCGGTCGCGGGGGTCATCGCCGCGGAACGGGCCTTCGGCGGCACCGGCGACACCCGGGTTCCGTCGCCCTACGAGCTCGGCCTCGACTTTCGCGTGCCCAGACTGTGCGTGCGCGAGAGCGGGAAGCTCTTCGAGTTCGAGAGCACGTTTCTCATCGAGCACCCCTGGAAGCTGAGCACCAAGGACGCGACGCTGGGCGCCGGGTACGACCCGAGCCGCCGCCCGGCGGGGAAGTCCGGGTACCTCGACGTCGGGACCAAGGGCGAGGTGAAGACCGAGGAGGTGCACGAGCCCGAGGCGGGCGACTTCGTGGCCACCCTGCACCAGCAGGTGCTGAGCCTGGGCATCGCCGGGAGCGACTGGACCCTGGAGGGTCTGGTGGCCTGGCTGGACCGCAAGATCGACCATCGGGACATCCCGGTGGGCGAATCGGCCGAGTTCTTGCGCAAGGTGCTCCGAGGTCTCATGGCCAAGTACGGGATAGCGGACGTGAACGTACTGGCGCTGGATCGTTTCCGGCTGCGAACCGAGATCGAGGGCCGCATCCAGCAGCACCGGGAGTCGGAGCGGAAGGCCGCTTTTCAGCTGTACCTCCTGCCCGACTCCGCCTTGGCAGTCAGCAGCGACAAGGCGATCAACTTCAAGACCATGAGCTACGAGCCGAGCTGGCTGTACGAAGGGGGTTTCCGTTTCCAGAAGCACTACTTCGGGCCGAAACCCGGAGAGCTCCGCGAACGGCGGCAGGACGGGCAGGTGGCGGAGGAGTTCGAGTGCGCCCAGTACCTGGACGCGCTTCCCGCCGTGCGGTTCTGGGTACGCAACCTGGCCCGGAAGGCCACCTCGTTTCGCTTGCAGACCTCGACGGACTGGTTCTACCCGGACTTCGTGTGCCAGCTCGCCGACGGCCGTGTCCTGGTGGTGGAGTACAAGGGCAAGGACCGGTTCGACACGGTGGACTCGGAGGAGAAGCGGGCCATTGGGGCGGTGTGGGCGGGCCGCAGCGGTGGGGCGGGACTCTTCGCGATGCCGACGGACAGGGACTTTTCGTGCATCGAGATGGCGATGGGAGGCGGGCGGCCATGAGCGAGAGATGGCCTGTCCTGTCGGCACTCGGCAGACCAATGGAGGATCGGGCTCTTCACCCCGCCGAAGCGGCGCTCACGTAGATTTCGTTCGCGGGCGCGAGGAGGAGCCGGCGGCCTTCGGCGCTGGCCAGGACAGAATCTTTTCTCCCCGAGCCCCCCATGCTACAAGGTTTCGTCACGTCGCACCGTCATGGCCCTTTCCCCGCGCCAAGGAGCCCGCCCCATGCCCAATCCCCTCGTATGCCTCAAGACGTCCCTGGGAGACATCACCCTGGAGCTCGACGAGAAGAACGCCCCGGTGACGGTGGACAACTTTCTCCAGTACGCGCTGGAGGGCTTCTACGACGGGACGATCTTCCACCGGGTGATCCCCGGCTTCATGATCCAGGGCGGGGGCCTCCTGCCGGACCTCGTGGAGAAGCCGACCCGGCCCCCCATCAAGAACGAGGCGACCAACGGCCTGCGCAACCTGCGGGGGGCGGTGGCCATGGCCCGCACCGGCCAGGTGGACAGCGCCACCGCCCAGTTCTTCATCAACACGGTGGCAAACCCCTTCCTGGACCACAAGCGCCGGACCCCGGAGGAGTTCGGGTACGCCGTGTTCGGGTGGGTGACCGAGGGGCTCGACGTGGTGGACCGCATCGCCGCGGTCCCCACGGGGTCCGCGGGGGGCTACGACGACGTGCCCAAGACCCCCGTGGTGATCGAGGCCGTGGAGTGCCTGTGACCGTCCCGGGGCCTACCCGGCGAACTGCTGGTGGTACTCCCGCACGCGGCGGGCGAACGCGCGCCCGTACTGGTAGCAGGCTTCCTCGTCCTCGAGGGACGGCTTGTAGAGGAGCTGGAGTCCCGGCTCGTAGACCTCGAGGCCCATGCGCCGAAACTCCTCCGTGGCTTCGCGCACCGCGCCGCCCGACCAGCCGTAGCTCCCGAAGGCCCCCGCGATGCGGGCTTTGGGGCGCAGGCCCCGCAGGTGGGTGAGGAGCTCGGCCACGGTGGGGAAGAGGATGTTGTTGAGGGTCGGGGAGCCCACGAGCGCGCCCCGGGACTTCCAGAACTCCTTGATGGCGACGCTCATGGGGGTGGAGCGCAGCTTCATCACCTTGACGTCGAGCCCCTCGTCCCGGATGCCGGAGGCGATGGGCACGGTCATCTGCTCGGTGCTCTGCCACATGGTGTCGTAGATGACCGCCACGCTGCAGTCGGCCCCGCCCCCCGCCATGTGCCGATAACTCCGGAGCACGCGGGACGGCTCGGCCCGCCAGATGACCCCGTGGTCCGGGGCGATCATCCCGATGTCGAGGCCTAGGGCGCCGACCTCCTCGAGCTTCTTCTCGATGAGGGCTCCGAAGGGCATGAGGATGTTGGCGTAGTACTCGACCACGGCGTCGTCGAGCTCCGCCCAGGAGTCGCTCTTCGCGAACTCGTCGTCGAACCGGCCCGCCGAGGCCAGGTGCTGGCCGAAGGCGTCCTGGCTGAACAGCAGCCGGGCCTCGGGCACGTAGGTCATCATGGAGTCGGGCCAGTGGAGCATGGGGGTTTCGAGGAACGTGAGGGTGAAGCGCCCGGTCTGGAGGGTGTCGCCCGTCTTCACCAGCTTCATCTTCCACCGGGAGGTGTCGTAGAAGCGGTCCAGCCCGCGCTTGCCCTTCTGGGTGAGGTACACGGTGGCGTCCGGCGCGAGCTCGAGGATCCGGTCGAGGCTCGTGACGTGGTCGTTCTCGATGTGGTTGACCACCACGTGGCGGATTTTCGCCGGATCGACCAGCCCCCGGATGTTCTTCACGGTCGTCTCCGAGAAGTCGTACTTGACCGTGTCCACCAGGGTGACCTCGTCGTCCAGGAGCAGGTAGTTGTTGTAGGTGGTGCCCCGGGGGGTGACGTACCCGTGGAAGTCGCGCACGGCCCAGTCGATGGCTCCCACCCAGTGGATGTCCTTGGCGATCTCGACGGCTTTCATGGGCTGCTCCTCTGTAGGTTCATGAGCGGCACGGCCTCGCACGCCGAGGCCTTTTCGGTCCTCCGAGCCCGGAGCCCCGCCGACGCGGGAGCCGGGTTCGGGAGTCGGTGAGTATGACGCCGGTATCGCCCTTGTCAACGCAGCCCGGAGGCCCACGCGTGCCCGAGTCCCCCCGCGACGCCGCCCGCCTGATCGCCCTCCTGTGTCTCGCCCAGCTCCTGAGCATGGTGGGCATCTTCGCGTTCCCCGCGCTCCTGCCCACGTTCGTGGCCGAGTGGCAGCTCACGAACACCCAGGCCGGATGGATCAGCGGGGCCTACTTCGGGGGCTACACCGCGGCGGTGCCGGTGCTGGCGAGCCTGACGGACCGGGTGGACGCACGGCGGGTGTACCTGGCGGGGGCCGTGGTGGGGGGGCTGGCGAGCGCGGGGTTCGCCCTGGCGGCCCAGGGATTCTGGACCGCGCTCTTCCTGCGCGCCCTGGCGGGGCTGGGCCTGGCGGGAACCTTCATCCCCGGGCTCAAGGCCCTGGTGGACCGGGTCGCACCCCGGTTCCAGCCCCGGGCCGTGGCCCTCTACACCGCCGCCTTCGGGCTCGGGACGGGGCTCTCCTTCTACGCGGCGGGGGAGATGGGCCGGCTCTGGGGATGGCCGTGGGCCTTCGCCGCCGCAGCCGGCGGGGCTCTCGCGGCCCTCGTCCTCGCAGGGGCCGTCCTTCGACCCCGGGCACCCGCGCCGGGCCCGCGCCTGCGCCTGCTGGACTTCGGGCCGGTGCTCCGGAACCGGGAGGCCATGGCGTACGTGCTCGCCTACGCGAGCCACACCTGGGAGCTCTTCGCCCTGCGCTCCTGGGCGGTGGCCTTCCTCACCTACAGCGCGGCGCTGTGGGCGGGAGAGACGGCCTGGTCCCCCACCGCCGTGGCCGCGGTGGCGGGGGTGGCGGCCACGGGGGCCAACGTGGCGGGCGGAGAGCTCGCGATCCGCCTGGGCAACCGCCGGGTGCTCACGGCCCTGATGTGGGGCTCGGCGGCCCTGGGCGCGGGGATCGGCTTCGCCGCCGGCCTCCCCTACCCGGCCGTGGCGGTGCTCCTGGTGGCCTACAACCTCCTGGTCCAGGCCGACTCCTCGGCGCTGCACATGGGAACGGTAGCCAGCGCGGCACCCGAGCGCCGGGGCACCACCATGGCCCTCCAATCCCTGGCGGGCTTCGGCACGGCCTCCCTCGGCCCGCTCGCGGTGGGCGTGGTGCTGGACGCCACCGGGGGAGGGACCACCAGCGCCTCCTGGGGCGCCGCGTTCCTCACCATGGCGGCGGGGGTGGCCCTGGGCCCCCTCTTCCTGCGGCGCGCCC
>JBFLZB010000019.1:0-7953 GCA_040756475.1 Thermodesulfobacteriota bacterium | reverse complement strand
GGCCCGCTCGCGGTGGGCGTGGTGCTGGACGCCACCGGGGGAGGGACCACCAGCGCCTCCTGGGGCGCCGCGTTCCTCACCATGGCGGCGGGGGTGGCCCTGGGCCCCCTCTTCCTGCGGCGCGCCCAAGCCCACGGCGCGGGCCGGCAGCGGCAGGAGCGGGGCGATCTGGAAGGGACCCGTCAGGACGGCCCGTCAGGGCCGCCGGCGCGGGAGGGGTGGAGCTCGGGGAAGTAGCACACGAGGGGATGGCAGGGCCCGCCGAACCGGTCTTCGTAGGCTGCCAGGGCCTCGGCGCGGGAACGATCCCCCGAGAGGAAGGCGCGCACCAGGGCCACGTTGGCCACCTTGACGGAGGTCGGCCCCCCCCGCCCCACGAGCTTGAGATGGCGCACCCCGATCCGCGCGAGCTCGGGGATGGCGCACAGGCCGCAGGCCAGCCGCCGGTCGGCCTGGCGCCAGGAGGCGTGCCAGCCTGCCAGCGGGTGCCCCGCCGGCAGGGGACCCCCGCCGGCGTCGGAGAGCTCGTAGGGGATCTCGCAGGGCCAGCGCTTCGAGGGACTCGTGTGCTGGAAGGTGCAGTAGGCCTCTTCGTTGGGGCAGCGGCCCACGAGCACGAAGGCCTCGAAGCCCACCTCCGGGTGCGCCCCCGCCAGGGCCGCCATCTCCGCCAGGGTCAGGTGCCGGGGGAGCACCGCGCGGGAGATCCCGAAGCGCCGGAAGAAGGCCAGCGACTCGCGGTTCATGGCCCCGGCCAGGGTGGAGAGGGTCAGCTCCAGGGGAAGGCCCGCCCGGGACAGCCGCTGCAAGAGGCCCAGGTCGCCGGCGATCACCCCCGCCACGCCCCACGCGGCGGCGCGGGCGGCGAGCGCCACGAGCTCGGGGTAGTCGGGAGGGTCGTACAGGGGGGCGTTGAGGGCCAGGCGAAGGGCGACCCCCGCCCGCCGGGCCTCGGCCGCGGCCCGGGCGAAGGACGCCTCCGAGGGGAAGTGGGCCGAGGCAAAGGTGCGCTGGTTGGCCGAGACCCCCCGACCCGCCCGGAGCCAGGCATCGGGCTGGACGCCTCCATAGAGCTCGTGGGCCCCCGCGGCGGCGAGCAGCCCCACCTCCTCTTCCCGGTCCACGGGGGCGAGGAGCCACGGCACGGGGGTTCCCGGCCCCGCACCCCCTGTCTTCAGCGCGTTGGGCATTGCGTTCCCGTCAGGAGACCACCCCGTTTGTGAACCACGAAGACACGAAGACACCAAGAATGCGCACTTGTCAGAGACCCCCACCCAAGGTGAGGGTTTGATAACCTGACGCCGCCCAAGGCGGCGGGACAACCGGGAGCCGCTCAAAGCGGCTCTCTTTCGGCTCGTGTGGGTAGACCCGCTGGTGCGCAATCTCGGGGTCTAGGTCCGTAGGGGCGCACTGCGTGCGCCCGCACGGGGCTGCGGTCGTCCCCGGGGGGCGCGGGGGGGGGGGGGGGGGGGGGGGGGGGGGGGGGCCCCGTGTGCCCCCCCCTACGGGTGAACGAGCCGCATTCCCGAGATCTCTGCCGTTCCGCGAACCCACACGGATCGCAACACAGCCCGTTTGCTCCTGGAACTGTCAAACTTCGTGGGTCCCCCGCCGTAGGCGGGGGGTTACCCGGTATACTTATTCCCGTGATCTCCTTTGTGTTTTCGTGTCTTTGTGGTTCGATGGTTTCAGGCCTCTGCGCCGTGGCATTCGCCGAGCGCAGATGGATGCGATTCGCACACGAGCTTGTGGTTTGGGGTACCAGGGGGCCGGCCTGCGGGACCGCCACCGGACCCCGAGCTACCGCACGCCCCGGGGTTTCCAGAGCTTTTCGTACCGGCGGTCCCACCACTCGGGGCCCTCGGACGCCGTCAGGACGTCTCCTGCGATGACCAGCGCCAGGGCCGGCTCGGGGTCGTTGGAGGCCAGGCGGAAGGGATCCCGGTCGCCGATCTGCCGGCAGATGGTGTCCAGGGTCCCCACGGTGATCCGCTCCCCCGGGCAGGATACCCGCTCGAGCACCGCCAGGGGAACGTCGCTCCCGAACCCGGCACGCAGCTCCGCGGCCAGCTCCTCCAGGGGCAGGTCGTTCATGTAGATGACCAGGGTGTGCCCCGGCCGGGCGTAGTCGCGCAGCCGCACCCTGCCCCCCGAGCGGGCAAACGCCCGGGGGCTCGTGAGCACCGTGGCGTGGGCCACGCCGGGCAGGTCGAAGCCCTTCTGGAGGAGCGCCGCCGCGGCGGCGTGGGCTCCCACCCCCGGGGTGACCCGGGCGCGGCCCGCGAAGCGGGCGACGTAGGACTGGAAGGGACAAAACGAGCTGAAGTCGCCCGGGACCAGGAAGGCCACGGGACCCCGGGGCAGGCGCTCCTCCACCCACGCCACGAGCCCCGCGTGGGGAAGCTGGAAGGGGCTCGCCACCTCCTTGCCCGCCAGGAGCGGCGCGAAGCTCTCCTGGAAGCTGGCCGGCGCGAGCACCGCAGGGCAGGACCGGAGCGCCTCGGCGCCCGCCAGGGTGAGAAGGCCCGGGTGGCCGGGGCCCGCCCCGATGAACTCGACCCGGTGCACCCCGTCAGCCACCGAAGAGGCGGGCGAAGAATCCCTTCTTCTTCGGAGGTTCGGGGATGAGCTCCTCCACGGCCTCTCCCCGCCGCTCGGCCCGGACCTCTCCCAGGGACACCTGGCCGGCTGCCCGGGTCTGGATCCGCACCTGAACCCTGAGCTCGGTGCCATCCATCCCGGCGGGGATCTGGAGCTCCACGGGCATGGAGAGCGTGAGCGCCGTGGCGCCGCTTCCCGACACGGGCACCACGGTGACCCGCTCCACGGTGACCCCTTCCTCCATGGGCGCGGGCTCGGCCCGGGCAGCCGCGGGCGGCACGCCGCCGAAGGCGGCGGAAGGCGCAGCCGCGGCGGGGGGAGCTTCCGGCGCCGGGGCCGGGGCGGGCTGAGGCCTCGCGTCGGCGGGGCGGGCTGCGCCTCCGCGCTTGTTCTTCTGCTGGATGTCTTCGAGGACCGCCTTGCAGATGGCCTTCATGGCCTCCATGATGCCCATCCCCGTGGTGGCCGCGGTCTCGAAGTCGGGCACGCCCCGGGGGTTGAGGCGGCTGCGCATCTCCTCCACGGAGAGGGCGCCGGGCATGTCGCGCTTGTTGTACTGGAGCACGAAGGGAACCGAATCCCAGTCGATGTTGTGGGCCTTCAGGTTCTCCCGCAGGTTCTCCAGGCTCTCGAGGTTCTGCTCCATCATCCCCGGCTGGGAGTCGGCCACGAACACCACGCCGTCGGCGCCCTTGAGCACCAGCTTGCGGGTGGTGTTGTAGAACACCTGTCCGGGAACCGTGTAGAAGTTGAACTTGACCTTGAACCCGCCGATCTGCCCGAACTCGACGGGGAAGAAGTCGAAGAACAGGGTGCGGTCGGTCTCGGTGGCGAGACTCACCAGCTTGCCCTTGCTCTTGGGGCTGATCTTCGTGTGGATGTACTGGATGCTGCTCGTCTTGCCGGAGAGTCCGGGGCCGTAGTACACGATCTTGGCCGTCATTTCCCGAGCAGCGTAGTTGAAGATCGCCATGGGGCCCTTCCCCTTTCTCAGAGGTTCCCGAGCTTCAGGTATATCAGGTACTCGACGTTTCCCTTCTTGGCCCCCGGCACGGGCGACTCCACCGTGCCGGAGGGCTCGAACCCCAGGTCGCGAGCGGCCTCGACCACCTGGGCCACGGCCTCGAGCCGCAGCTGCGGGTCCCGCACGACCCCCCCTTTTCCCACCTGGCCCTTCCCCACCTCGAACTGGGGCTTGACCAGGGCAATCACCTCGCCCTCCGGCGCCAGGAGCTCGCGCACCTTGGGCAGGAGCAGCCGCAGCGAGATGAACGACGCGTCCACCACCACGAGCCCGGCCGGCTCCGGGATCTCTTCGGGGCCCAGGTGGCGCAGGTTGCACCGCTCGCGGCTCACCACCCGGGGGTCTTCCCGGAGCTTCCACGCCAGCTGGCCGTACCCAACGTCCACGGCGTAGACCCGCCGGGCGCCCCGCTGGAGCAGGCAGTCGGTGAACCCCCCGGTGCTCGCCCCCACGTCGACGCACACCCGGCCCGCCGGGTCCACGCCGAAGGCATCGAGCGCGGCCTGGAGCTTCAAGCCCCCGCGGCTCACGAAGGGGTTGACCTCCCCCTTGAGCCGCACCGGCGCGTCGGGCGCCACCCGCTGGCCGGGCTTCTCGGCCCGGTGCTCCCCCACCACCACCGCTCCGGCGAGGACCAGCGCCCGCGCCTTCTCCCGGGTGGGGGCGAGCCCCCGGTCCACCAGGAGCTGGTCCAGGCGCAGCCCCTTCATCCGCGGCCCGGGATCGCCCCCGCCGCCTCGCGGATCGCCCGGGCCACCCCGGCGGCATCGAGCCCCACCTCGCGGCGCTGCTCCCCTTGCGCTGCGTGCTCCACGAACCGGTCGGGCAGCCCCAGCAGCCGCACCCGCCGGGGCAGGACGTCCGCCTCGGCCAGGCACTCGAGCACGGCCGACCCGAAGCCCCCCGCCGCCGCGTTCTCCTCCACGGTCACGAGCCCCTCGGCCCCCCGGGCGAGGGAGACGAGCGTCTCACGGTCCAGCGGCTTCACATATCGGGCATCGAAGACGCAAGCTTGAATTCCTTCTTGCTCAACCGTCTGGACCGCCTCGAGAACCGCGTCCAACACGGCCCCCGCGCTGGCCACCAGCACCGCGCCCGCCGTCCCCCGCACCACGCGGCCCTCTCCCAGGGGCAGGACCCGGGGCTCCGGGGCCAGGGGGGTGCCGGGGCCGCAGCCACGGGGGTAGCGAATCGCCGCGGGGCGGCCCAGGGATACCGCCGTCGCCAGGGCGTGCTGGAGCTCGTCCTCGTCGGCCGGTGCCAGCACCGCCAGCTCGGGGATGTGGCGCAGGTAGGAGAGGTCGAAGGCCCCGTGGTGGGTCGGTCCGTCGGCCCCCACGAACCCCGCCCGGTCCAGGGCGAAGACCACCGGGAGCTTCTGCAGCGCCACGTCGTGGACCACCTGGTCGTAGGCCCGCTGCAGGAAGGTGGAGTAGATCGCCACCACCGGCACGTACCCTTCGGCGGCCAGGCCCGCGGCAAACGTCACCGCGTGCTGCTCGGCGATGCCCACGTCGAAGAACCGCTCGGGGAAGCGCTCCCGGAAGGCATCCAGCCCGGTGCCCTCGGGCATGGCCGCGGTAATGGCGACGATGCGCGGATTCGCCTGCGCCAGGCGCACGAGGGTGTCGCGAAAGACTTCGGTGTAGCTGGGGGCCGGAGCGCCCCCCTTGCTCACGCACTGCCCGCCGCAGGGGTCGAAGGGCCCGATCCCGTGGAAGGCCGTGGGCCGCTCCTCGGCGGGGAGAAACCCCTTGCCCTTGCGGGTCACCACGTGGACGAGCACGGGCTTGCGAAACTTGCGCACGTTCTGGAAGGTGGTGACCAGGTGATCCAGGTTGTGGCCGTCCAGGGGTCCCACGTAGGTGAAGCCGAGCTCCTCGAAGAGCATTCCCGGGGAGAGGAAGCCCTTCACGTGCTCCTCCACCCGCTTCACGAGCCGGGCCATGGCGCCCCCGAAGCTCGGGATGGAGCGCAAGAACTCGGTCACGTCCCTGCGGAACCGGGAGTAGAGGTCTCCCGTGAGGATGCGCGAGAGGTAGGAGGAGAGCGCCCCCACGTTGGAGTCGATGCTCATCTCGTTGTCGTTGAGCACCACGACGAGGTCCCGGTCCAGGTGCCCGGCGTGATTGAGGCCCTCGAAGGCCAGCCCCGCCGTGAGCGAGCCGTCGCCGATGACGCTCACCACCTTGTGGGAGCCGCCGGCCAGATCCCGGGCCGCCGCCATCCCCAGCCCTGCCGAGATCGACGTGGAGGAGTGCCCCGTGCCGAACGCGTCGTGGGGGCTCTCGTCCCGACGGGGAAAGCCCGACAGCCCCCCCTTCTGTCGGATGGTCCCGAAGGTGTCGCGCCGGCCGGTGAGGATCTTGTGGGGGTAGGTCTGGTGCCCCACGTCCCAGATGATGCGATCCTCGGGAGAGCGAAACACCGCGTGCAGGGCGATGGTGAGCTCGACCACCCCCAGGCTCGACGCCAGGTGGCCGCCCACGGGGGAGAGCTTCTCCAGGATGAAGCCGCGCACCTCCTGGGCGAGCCGTTCCAGCTCCTCCCGGGACAGGGCCTGCACGTCGGCCGGCCCTTCGATGCGCGCAAGGGTTGGATAGGTGTCGGAGGCCATGGTCAGTAACGGCGCTCCACCACGAACCGCCCCAGGGCCCGCAGGGCCTCGGCGGCCTGCCCGAAGGGCTCGAGGCACGCCACCCCCTCGTCCAGGAGCTCCCGGGCCCGGCGCTTGGACTCGCCGAGCCCCAGGAGCGCGGGGTAGGTGGCCTTGGCCAGCCCCTGATCGCTGCCCACGGGCTTTCCCAGGGCGGCGGTGGAGCCCTCCACGTCGAGGACGTCGTCGGCGATCTGGAAGGCCAGCCCGATGCGCTCCGCGTACCGGGCCAGCGCCGCCACCCCGTCTTCCCCGGCACCAGCGGCCAGGGCGCCCACTACCGTAGACGCCCGGATCAGGGCGCCGGTCTTGTGGGTGTGGAGGAACTCCAGCACGGGCAGCTCCACCGCCACCCCTTCGCTTGTCAGGTCCAGGGCCTGCCCGCCCACCATCCCCCCGCTGCCGGCGGCGCGGGCGACTTCCCCCACCACCCGGGCCACCCGCTCGGGGGGGTGGGCGGCCAGCACCTCGGGCCGGGTCAGCACGGCGAAGGCGTCGGTGAGGAGGCCGTCCCCGGCCAGGATCGCCATCCCTTCCCCGAACACCACGTGGCTCGTGGGCCGGCCCCGGCGCAGGTCGTCGTCGTCCATGGCCGGCAGGTCGTCGTGGATGAGGCT
Source organism: Thermodesulfobacteriota bacterium (assembly GCA_040756475.1). Taxonomy (NCBI): domain Bacteria; kingdom Pseudomonadati; phylum Thermodesulfobacteriota; species Thermodesulfobacteriota bacterium. The sequence goes on along the minus strand of JBFLZB010000019.1, from coordinate 1,055 downwards.
GTAGGTGTGGATCATCTCGAGGGCCGCGGCAAAGGGGACTGCCGCCCGCGCCTCGCCCCCCGCCGCCTCGGCGGCGGCGAAGCAGAAGGCCGGACGGATGCGCTTGCCGCCGGCGAAGAGGCTGTACCGCATGGCCTCGAAGAGGGGCCGGGGAAAGGTCTCGGCGGGGGGCAGCACCTCCTCCAGATACCCTTCCACCGCCAGGCGGCAGCGCTCCAGGAACGCGTCCAGGTCGAAGCTCACGGTCTGTTCCCCTCCCCTTCCGGCAGGAACGGCTCGCTCGTCACGGCTCCCCCCGGCCCCCGGCGCAGCACCTCGACCCGGCGCTCCGCCTCGTCCAGGCGCCGGTGGCACTCCCGGGCCAGGGCCACGCCTTCCTCGAAGGCGACGATCGAGCGCTCCAGGTCGAGCTCTTCCGACTCCAGGGAGGCGACCAGCGCCTCCAGGCGTTCCAGGAGCTCCTCGAAGCGCTTCACGGGGGGAGACTTGGGCACGGCGGTTCCCTCTCGCACGCCCTCCGGGAAGGCAGGGTCGGGTGGAAAAGCACGCATTATTGGGCGCTCGGGTGTGACCGTCAAGGCCCCTCGCCCCCGACGCCGCGCCCCGCGATCCGCAGGAGGCTCAGCGGGTCGGCCCGGAGCCCCGAGACGTAGACCCCCCAGTGGAGGTGGGGGCCGGTGGAGCGCCCGGTGGAGCCCACCCGGCCCACGAGCTGGCCGGCGGCCACGGCCTCCCCGTCCTCCACCGCCAGGGAATCCAGGTGGAAGTACGCCGTGAAGAGCCCCAGGCCGTGGTCCAGGAACACCGTGTTTCCCGTGTAGAAGAAGTCCCCGGCCAGGGCCACCCGCCCCGCGGCCCCGGCCAGGACGGGGGCGCCCCGGGGGGCGGCGATGTCGAGCCCCCCGTGGTAGCCTCGGGGCTTGTCGTTGTAGATGCGCCGCACCCCGAAGGGGCTGGAGACGGGGCCCTCGGCGGGCACCCGGAAGGAGCCCTCCCAGAGCCTCCGGTCCGAGCGGCCGGCCAGCGCCGCTCGGATGCGCACCGCCTCCCGATCC
>JBFLZB010000018.1 GCA_040756475.1 Thermodesulfobacteriota bacterium | reverse complement strand
GAATCTCCTCACCCAGGAAACCTCCATCAAGCGCGGTACCCAGACCAAGCGCCGCCGCGCAGGCTGGGATGACGCCTATCGCCTCAAAGTGCTGGCTGGCTAAGGTTTTTATGTGCGATCGCCCTGGCCGACACGCCGAAACCGCTACCAGGCGCCCCAGAATCCACCACCGAATCTTGGGGCGGGGTCGCCCCGGAGCGTAGCCCCGTACCGCATCGACCGATCCGCCGCAACCGGTGGAAACCGAGGCGCGCCGGTTTCGTGAGGGGCCCCTCATCGAATGAGCGCGGATTGCGGGGTCGCTCCCGCCGCTCCTGGGCTCCGCGACACGCGCCCTTCGTGGCCAGCGGCGAAGCGCAGGGGCTCCCGGACCCCGCTCGCCACCCAGGTGGTGGATCGCGGGGCCGCCCCGGCGTGGGAAAGTCGCACGCAGGGTGGTAGGATGGCGCCTCGCGCAGCGTCGGCTGACCGGGAGGCGGCTTCCCCTGCGAACCACATGCCGGCCACGGCCCCCGGGAGAGAGGAGCGAGCGATGCCCCGGCACTGGCCCGTCACCGAGACCGTCGTGGAAGGGGACTACCGGATCTTTCGCCTCCGGCGCGACCGGGCTGTGAGCCCGCGCACGGGGGCCTCCCACGACTTCTACGTGCTCGAGACCCGGGACTGGGTCAACGTGATCCCCGTGACCGAGGCGGGCGAGGTGGTGATGGTACGCCAGTACCGCCACGGGGTGCGGGCCGTGACCCTGGAGATCCCCGGGGGCATCCTCGACGGACCGGGAGAGGACCCGGCGGCGGCCGCCCGGCGGGAGCTTCTGGAGGAGACCGGGTACGCCCCTCGGGAAATCCTGCCCTTGGGCGCGGTCCAGGCCCAGCCGGCCCTTCAGGACAACCTCTGCCACACCTACCTGGCTTTGGGGTGCGAGAAGGTCGCGGACCCCGAGCCCGACGCCGGGGAGGATTTGCGGGTGTTGCGCTTCCCCCTGGACGAGGTGCCGGCCCGAATCGCCTCGGGCGAGATCCGGCACGGGCTGGTGCTCGCGGCGTTCTACTGGTACGAGCTGTGGCGGCGCAACGCGAGGACGGGCGCGGGTCGGGAACCCCGGTGAAGGTCCTGCTGGCCTGGTGCAGCCGCACCGGGACGACGGCCGCCGCCGCGGCTCGCTCCCGAAGCCTCCTGGAGGAATGGGGCCACTGCGTCGCCGAGGCCCCCCTCGTGCCCCGCTGGGACCTGCCCTACCCCGTGTGGCTGCTGCTCTCCTTCGTTCCGGGCTGTCGAGTGCCGCTGGCGCCGGAAGACTCGGCCCAGGGGTGGCCCGATCCCCGGGCCTTCGACCGCTGCCTTCTCGCGCTTCCCAAGTGGACCTTTTCCTGCCCCCCCGTCAACGAATACCTGGCTCGCTTCGGCCCCCGACTGCCGCCCACCGCTCTCCTGGTCACGTGCGGCGGGTGGGACCAGGACCGCTACCTCGGAAGCCTCGCCCGCCGGCTCCAGGCCGGAGGCGTACCGGTGCTGGGAACCCTGGCGCTCCGGCGCCGACGGTTGGAGGAGGGGACTGCCGATGGGGCCCTGGGGGCCTTCCTTCTCCGGGCGTTTCCGCCGGCCTGAGGGCGGAGCGGGGACGGCCGGCCGCCGGGGCTCACGTCGCCGCCTCGCCAAAGGGGGGTGGAGGGGGCGCAGCAGGCGGGGCGGGAGGCAGCCGAAGGACGACCCGGGTGCCCTGCCCCACGGCGCTCTCCACGGCGAGCGCACCGCCGTGGAGCTCGGCAATCCGCCGCGAGAGGGAGAGCCCCACCCCCACCCCCCCGCCGCCCCCCTTGGGCACGAATCCCCGGAGGGCGCCGCGAAGGGTCTCGGCCTCCACCCCCGGCCCGGTATCGGACACCTCGATCTCGGCCCACCCATCCGCGGCCTCCCCTACCCTCACCCGAACCCATCCCTCCTCCGTATGGCGCACCGCGTTCTCCACCAGGTGGAAGAGGACGTTTCGCAGGGCCGACGCCTCTCCGAGCACGGCCGGGCACCCGGGTTCCACCCGGAGCTCCACGTCCAGGGGCTTGCCGGCCGCCAGCCGGCGACCGGACTCCACCACGGCTTCCGCGATGTCGTCGAGTCGAATGCGGTCCACGCACAGGAAGCGACGATGCCCTTCGAGCCGCGCCAGCTCCAGCAGGTTTTCCACCAGGTGGAGCAGGAGGCCGCCGTTTCGCCGGATGGTCTCGATGTCGCGGCGCTGCTCCGGGGCGAGCTCTCCTTCGATGCCGTCCAGGAGGAGGTCCGCGTACCCGATCACCGCCTGCAGCGGGGTCGAGAGCTCGTGGCTGATGCCCGCCAGGAACTCGGTCTTCATGCGGTCGCTGTCCTGCGCGGCCGCCAGGGCGACCTCCAGGTCGGCCGTGCGCGCCGCCACCTGGGCCTCCAGTTCGCGGTTGAGGGCTTCCAGGTCGGCGCGGGCCTGGGCGAGGGCCCCGATCATGATGTCGAACGCCCCCAGGAGCTCTCCCCACTCGTCGCTCCGGGAGAGCCGGCTTCGGGCCGCCAGGTCGCTTCGCCCCACGGCCCGCACGAGCCGCAGACACTCGGCCAGGGGTTTCTCGAAGGCCCAGCGAAACACCAGGAGCAGCGGCAGCACCGCCACCGCCAGCACCACGAGCCCCGCCACCACGGCCCGGGCCCCGAAGTCTTGCACCTGGCGGGCGATGTGGGACTCGTCCATCTCCACTTCGAGCACCCCCAACAGGCGCCACCCGTCGGCGTGGCAGCCCGGGCCGGCACACTCGGGATCGCTCGGCACCTGGGTATACAGGCGCAAGACCTCCCCTTCCCGGTGAAGGCACTGCTCCGGCATCAGCGGGCCCAGGCGGGGATCGGGGTGGCACCGCGTGCAGGCCGGCCCGGCCAGGTCCAGATCCGGTCCTTCCTCCGCGAGGGGGTGGCGGTGGCGACCGGCTTCGTCGTAGAGCCGCAGCCCCCGGACTCCCCGCTGCCGCGAGACGGTTTCCATGATGGCGTCCACATCGTCCCGGTTGAAGCTCAGCATGGCGTGCCGCGTCGCCCGGCGCACGGTGTCGGCAAAGGCGGCCGCGTGGGCCTCCGACTCCTTGCGCAGATCCTTGGCGGCCACCCTCACCAGGGCGGCCGACGAGACCACCACCACCGGCAACAGGCACAGCACGCTTAGCATGGCGATGCGGTAGCGAAGCGGCACGGTCACGAATTCACGCCAGGGGGCGGTCGGTGTGGGCCCGGTCGGTCATGACCAGCGTCTGCGCGGGCTTCACTGCCAGGCGGTACCGCACCTGGGGCACGTCCCTGTCGGCTGCCCCATACCCGTCGAGCACGGCGTCGATGGTCTTCTCCTCCACCGTCCCCACGAACTGGAGACCGTCGGGCCCGAGCCCCACGGCCAGGGACACCGCCCGGTTGTCCTCCAGGTTCGCCAGGGTGCGTGGGCAGAGCCAGCCCCGAAAGAGCAGGGCCTCCGCACGCACCTCCACGATCTCCCCGACGGCGAGGTGGGGCACCCCGGCGGCGTCGGCGGTGGCCAGGTAGGCGGTCTTTCCTTCCAGGTCCTGGAATCGAGCTGTGGCCATCCTCGCCTCCTGACCGCGCCGTTCCCGCCGGGTTCTCAGCCTCCCAGCAGGAACCGGTCCGGGTCCTCCAGGTTTCGCACGACGTTGCGCAGGAAGTGCTGGGCGGTGGCGCCGTCCACGGCCCGGTGATCGAAGGTGAGGGACAGGGGGAGCGTCTTCTCCACCTTGAGCCCCCCGTGCGCGGCCACCGGCCGGTCGGCGGCCCTCCCGAGCCCCAGGAGCGCCACCTCCGGGGGATTGAGGATCGGCGTCCCATAGAGCCCGCCGATGGAGCCGAAGTTGCTGAGGGTGAACGTGCCCCCCCGGAGCTCGTCCAGGGCGAGGACCCGGCGGCGCGCACGTTCGGCCAAGTCCCGCAGGTCCCGGGCGATCTCCAGCACGGACTTGCGGTCTGCGTCGCGCACCACGGGCACGAGGAGCCCGTCGCGGGTCTCCACCGCGACCCCGATGTGGTAGTAGCCCTTGAGCACCACCTCGCCGGCTTCGTCGTCGTAGGAGGCGTTGAGCCAGGGGTCCCGGCGCAGAGCCGAGACCACCGCCTTGACCGCGAAGGCGAGCAAAGTGAGCGGCACCCCCCGCTCCGCCGCAGCCGCTCTCTCCTTCTCCCGGATGTGCTCCAAGAGCCCCACCCGCGCCTCGTCGGTGGTGGTAACCTGGGCCGCCGTGGCCAGGGAACGCACCATGGCCTCGGCCACCTTGCGCCGCACCCCCCGCAGGGGCACCCGCTCCACGGGTCCCCAGGCGTCCCGGCCGGGCCTCCCCGCCGCCGGGGTCACGGCGCGGCCCGGGAGCCCCCGTTCGGCTGCCCGCCGCAGATCCTCCTCCGTCACCCTCCCGCCGGGCCCCGTGCCCCGCAGGGCATCGGGATCCACGTCGAGCTTCCGGGCCAGGAGCCGGTCCCGGGGCAGCACTCGGGCCCGGGGGCGGGAAACTCCCGCCTCGGGCTCCGCCTGCTCCCGAGCCTCCCCGTCGTCCTCCGGCGCCTCCTCCAACTCCCCCACGACCCCCACGGACCCTCGGGAAACCGCCACGGCAGGCTCCGCTCCCCGAAGCCCGGGGCGGGTTCCCCGCCGGCCTCCGGGGATGGGAATCTCCACGGCGAACTCCGGACGTTGCATCCCATCCGGGGGGGCCGGCTCGCGGGCGGGAGGCGCCGCCTCTCCCTCCTGGGCGATGACCGCCAGCACCTGCCCCACCGGGATCACGTCTCCCGGCTCTCCCCGGATCTCCCGGACCACCCCGGCCACGGGCGAGGGGATCTCCGCCACGGCCTTGTCGGTCTCCACGACCACGAGGATCTGGTGGGCCGCCACGGCGTCGCCGGGACGCACGCGCCACTCCACGATCTCGCCCTCGGCGATGCCTTCTCCGACGTCGGGAAAACGGAATTCGTAGGGCATTTGCGGGTTGCTCGTTGGAGGTTGGGGGTGGGGGGGGTGCGCCGGCCTAATCCGACGGATCCGTCGGATCGGTCCGATCGGTCGGATGGCCGACGCGCCGCCCCCGGCACCATTCACCTTTCACGTTTCACACTCTCGGCCGCCCTCAAAACCTCACCGCCCGGCGCACGCCGGCGGCGATCCGCTTCGCGTCGGGCAGGTAGTGGTGCTCCAGCTTCGCCAAGGGGACGACGGTGTCGAAGCCGGTGACGCGCACGACCGGGGCCAGGAGGTCGGTGAGGCAGTCCTCGGCCACCCGGGCGGCGAGCTCGGCGCCAAGACCGCAGGTGCGGGGTGCCTCGTGGGCCACGACGAGGCGGCCGGTCTTGCGTACCGACGCGGCCACGGTCTCCCCGTCCAGGGGCGCCAGGGTGCGCAGGTCCACCACCTCCGCCGAGACCCCCTCCTCGGCCAGGAGGTCGGCGGCCCCCAGGGCCTCCCGAACGAGCGCGCCCCACGCCACGACCGTGGCGTCCCTCCCCTCCCGCACCACGGCGGCCTTCCCGATGGGGACCAGGTAATCCTCCTCGGGGACCTCCTGCTTCACGGCACGGTAGATGCGCTTGGGCTCGCAGAAGACCACCGGATCGGGGTGGCGGAGCGCCGCCGTGAGAAGGCCCTTGGCGTCGTAGGGACTCGACGGCGTCACCACCGTGAGGCCCGGGGTGTGGGCCAGGAGGGCCTCGGGGGCGTCGGAGTGGTGCTCGGGGGCATGGATGCCGCCCCCCCAGGGGCAGCGCAGCACCAGCTGCACGGGCCGTCCCCCCCGGGTGCGGGTGCGGTACCGGGCGATGTGGTTACAGAGCTGGTTCAGGGCCGGGTAGAGAAACCCCTCGAACTGGATCTCGGGCACCGGGAGCATGCCCCCCAGGGCGAGGCCCAGCGCCGTCCCCACGATCCCGGCCTCCGCCAGGGGCGTGTCCACCACGCGCTGGGCGCCGTACTTCTCCTGGAGCCCCTCCGTGACCCGAAAGACTCCCCCTTCGCCCCCCACATCCTCCCCCAGGAGCACGATCCGCTCGTTGCGGGCCATCTCCCGATCGAGGGCCAGATTCAGGGCAGAGACGACGTTGCGCCTAGCCACGGCCTGCGCCCCCCCCGAGGGAGCCCAGGAGCTCCTCCTTCTGTCGCTGCAAGTAGGGCGGGAGCGCCGCGTAGGTGTGGTCGAAGATAACGGAGGGGTCCGGCTCGGGGACCGCGTAGGTCTCCTCCACGGCCCGCTCCACCTCTGCCCGCACCTCGGCGGCCAAGGCTTCCTCGTCGGCCTCGGACCAGAGCCCCTTGCCCTCCAGGTACGCCCGCACCCGCCGCAGCGGATCGAAGGGGCGCATCCGCTCCACTTCCGCCTCGTCCCGGTAGCGGGTGGGATCGTCGGCGGTGGTGTGGGGGCCCAGCCGATAGGTGAGGGCCTCGATGAGCGCCGGCCCCTGGCCCGAACGGGCCCGGTCCAGGGCCTCGCCCACGGCGCCGATCACCGAGAAGAGGTCGTTTCCGTAGATCTGAATCCCCGGGAAGCCAAACGCCACCGCCTTCTGGGCAATGGTCCGGGCGGCCGTCTGCCGGCGGCGGGGCACGCTGATGGCGTACTGGTTGTTCTGGCAGAAGAAGACGGTAGGCGTCTGGAACACCCCGGCGAAGTTCATGGCCTCCAGGACCTCCCCCTGGGAGGTGGCCCCGTCGCCGAAGAAGACGAGCACCGCGCCGGGCTCCTTGCGGAGCTTGAGCGCCCAGGCGAGCCCCACGGCGTGGAGCGCCTGGCTCCCCACCGGGATCGCGACCGGAAGGACCTGGAGCTCCCCGGGCCACACGCTGCCGCGCTCATCCCCGATCCAGTAGCGGTAGAGCGTGGCAAGCGGCACACCCCGCAGCCACATCGCCCCCGTCTCCCGGTACGACGGCACGAGCCAGTCGGCTTCTCCCAGGGCGGCAGCGGCCATCTGGCACGCCTCCTGACCCTCCATGGGGGCGTAGGTGCCCATGCGCCCCTCCCGCTGGAGGGCGAGCGCCATGCGGTCGGCGGCCCGCACCCGGTGCAACCACCCGTACAGCCGCCGGACCTCCCCGTCGGGCAGGTCCGGGCGCAGTGCCTCGTCCACCCTCCCCTCGGCGTCGAGGATCTCGAGCCTCTCGCCCTTGAGCGGATCGAAACGGTCCAGGTACATCGGTCCTCCATGCCGGGGAAATCGGATGGCCGGGAGTGTACCGTCGGTCCCGGCCGTGTCAAAGCCGAGCCGGCAACGAGGATTTCCTGACGGAGACTCCAAACCGCCGCCGCGCGGCAATCGGGAAACGGGGCCTCGCCCTACTACCTCGATGCATAAGTTCGTGTGACGCATGTATTCGTTCCCCGCCAGCGCGGTGTGCGGCTCACTCGTCGGCGGTTTAGCACACGAACGAGTAGTCTTTGGTACTAGAGGCTGTCCTTGAACCACTATGACACAAAGAATGGGCACTTCTTATTCCAGTGATCTCCTTTGTGTCTTCGTGTCTTTGTGGTTCGATGGTTTCAGACCTCTGCGTCGTGGGATTCGCCGAGCGCAGCTGGATGCGATTCGCACACGAACTGGTGATTTGGGGTACTACGGTTTGCGCGACACCCCCTGCGAGGTATCTTCGCCGGGACGCAACCCGCCGCGTCCCCCGAACCGCGAACGGGAGGTCCCCATGGTCGACCCCGCCACCCTCCGCCGGGCCCTCGAGGTGGTGCGCACCCACGTGCCCCCCTCGCCGCTGATCCTCTCGGAGCACTTCAGCCGGGTCACGGGCGCCCAGGTGTACCTCAAGCTCGAGAACTTGCAGCGCACCGGCTCCTTCAAGATCCGGGGCGCCCTCTTCAAGCTTTCCCGGTGCCGCGAAGCCGTAGGCCCCCAAGGGGTGGTGACGGCCTCGGCGGGAAACCACGCCCAGGGGGTCGCCCTGGCCGCCACGTGGACGGGCGTGCCCGCCACGGTGGTGATGCCCGAGGGCGCCTCCATCTCGAAGCAGCTCGCCACCCGGGACTACGGCGCCACGGTGATCCTCCACGGCCGCACGATCGCGGAGGCCCTGGAACGGGCATCGACGATGGTCCGCCAAGGCTACACCTTCGTCCACCCCTACGACGACGAAGACATCGTGGCGGGCCAGGGCACCGCGGGGCTCGAGATCCTGGACCAGGTGCCGGGCTTCGACGAGGTCTGGGTGCCGGTCGGGGGCGGCGGGCTCATCGCCGGAATCACGGCGGCGGTGAAGGACGCCCGGCCGGGCGTCCGGGTCGTCGGGGTCCAGGCCGAGGCCTGCCCCTCCGCCCGGGAGGCGCGGCGGGTCGGAGGCCCGGTGACGGTGGTGCCGGCCCGCAGCATCGCCGACGGCATTCTCGTACCCCGGGTGGGGGCGGTGACCTACCCGGTCCTCGCGACCGCGGTAGACGAGGTGCGCACCGTGGACGAGGACCGGATCGCCATGACCATCGTGGAGCTCCTGGAGAAGAAGAAGGTCCTGGCGGAGGGGGCCGGAGCGGCAGCCCTGGCCGCCCTGTTGGCGGCCCCGCCCGAGAGCATCCGAGGCCACCGGGTGGTGGTGGTGGTGAGCGGCGGCAACGTGGATCTCAACACCCTGGACCGCATCCTGGAGCAGGGCCTCATCCGCACGGGCCGCATCCTGCGCTTCGCCGTGGTCCTGGACGACGCCCCCGGCGCCCTGGGCACGCTGCTCTCGGTGGTCGCCCGGGAAAGGGCCAACATCCTCCACATCGTCCACGACCGCCTGAGCCTCGACCTCCCGCTGGGCCGCACCCGCGTGGAGGTAAGCGTGGAAACCCGGGGGGAGGACCACATCGGCACCCTGTGCGGGGCGCTGGCCGCCGCCGGCTTCCCGGCGGAGCCCCGGGGCCGCCCCTGCGCCCCGGCGGGCCGCCCGCCGGAAGAGCGCCCATGACCGCGCACCAGCCCCTGTCTCCCGAGACGCGCGACGCCGAGGTCCTGGCCCTGGGCCGGGAGCTCCTCCGCCGCATGGGGGATCGGGTCCCGGGCCTCTTCGACACCCGATGGTGGGTGGGTCGCGCTTTGGACTGGGCCATGCGCGATCCGGCCTTCAAGACCGACCTCTTCCGCTTCGTGGACGTCTTCCCCTCCCTGGGGAGCTCCCGGCAGGTGGCGCGCCACGTGCAGGAGTACCTGCTTACCGAGGGTCGAGAGCTCCCCGGACTTCCCGCCGCCGCCCTGAAGATCGCCGGGTCGGAAGCAGCGGCACCCGTCACGGCCCGGCTCGTGCGCCGCAACGTGGAGGCCCTGGCCCGCCGCTTCATCCTGGGAGCCGAGGCTGCCCAGGCGCTGCCGGGCCTCGAAGCCCTCCACCGGCAGGGGCTGGCCTTTACCGTGGACCTGCTGGGCGAGGCGACCCTGAGCGAAGGCGAGGCCGACGCCTGCCGGGACCGGTACCGGGACCTGATCGCCAACCTGCCGGCGCGGGTGGCCTCCTGGCCGCCGGACGGCCGGATCGACCGGGGGCACCTGGGCCCGCTCCCCCGGGCAAACGTCTCCCTCAAGGTCTCGGCGCTCGACCCGCGGCTGGAGGCAGCCGACCCGGCGGGGGGCGTCGCCCGCCTGGCAAGGCGGCTCCTCCCCTTGCTCCTCGAGGCGCAAGAGCTCGGCGCCTCGGTTCACCTGGACCTGGAACAGTGGGAGCTCCACGACCTCACCTTCGACCTCTTTGAGGAGGTCGCGTCCCACCCGGGCCTGCGCAGCTGGCCGCACCTGGGGATGACGCTCCAGGCTTACCTGCGCGGCTCCCGCCGCGACCTGGAGCGGCTGCTCTCCATCGCCCGCGCCCGACAGGCGCCCGTGGGGGTGCGCTTGGCCAAGGGGGCCTACTGGGACGCCGAGGTCGTGCGCTCGCGCCAGCACGGCTACCCCTGCCCCGTCTTCACCGACAAGGCCGCCACCGACGCCCGCTTCGAGGAGCTCACCGTGGGCCTGCTTCGGGAGCCACAGTGGTTCCAGGCAGCGTTCGCGAGCCACAACCTGCGGTCCCTGGCCCACGCCGCGGTGGCCGCCCGGGAGCTGGGTCTTCCCACGGAGGCCATCGAGATCCAGACCCTGGCAGGCATGGCCGAGCCGGAGCGGCTGGCCTTTCGCGACCTGGGCTACCGGGTCCGGGTGTACGCCCCCGTGGGAGAGCTCGTCCCGGGCATGGCGTACCTGGTGCGCCGCCTGCTCGAAAATACCTCCACCCAGGGGTTTCTGCGCCTGACCCACCGGGAGCGGGAAGCCCCGGAGGTCCTCTTCGCCCGCCCGGCCCCCGAGTCCTCCCGGGCGCGCACCCCGCGGCAGCCGCTCCGGGGCGTCGAAGTGCCCTTCGAGAACTGTCCCTTCTCGGACTTTGCGGACCGGAACACCCGCGGCGCCTTCTCCGCCGCCGTGGCCGCGGTATGGCGCCGGCTGCCCCTTGTCGCCCCGGTCGTCGTGGCCGGCAGGACCCGACCGGGGCAGCACTTTCTGGAGCACCCGTGCCCGGGCACCCCCGACCGCACAGCCACCCGCGTGGCCCTCGCCTCGAGTCAGGACGTGGCGCACGCGGTGGAGGAGGCCTCCCGGGCCTGGCCCGGCTGGCGGGACGAACCCATCGAGAAGCGCGCCGCGCTCCTGGAGCGCCTGGCGGACCGCCTCGAGGCGGACCGCCTGGCCCTGGCCGCGGTCCAGGTCGCCGAGGCCGGAAAGCCCTGGCGGGAGGCCGACGCAGACGTGGCCGAGGCCGTGGACTACTGCCGCTACTATGCGCGCCGGGCCCCGGCCGAGCTCGGCCCCCGCGCCCTCGGGGGCGCCCCCGGAGAAGAGAACACCCTCTGGTACGAAGGGCGCGGACCCACCGCCGTCATCGCCCCCTGGAACTTTCCCCTGGCCATCCTCACCGGCATGGCATCCGCGGCGCTGGTGGCCGGCAACCCTGTCCTCCTCAAGCCTGCCGAGCAGGCCAGCGGCACCGGCTACACCCTTTTCGAGCACCTGCTCGCCGCCGGATTTCCCGCCGGTGTCGTGTGCTTCTTGCCGGGCCTGGGAGAGGAAGTCGGCGCCCGGCTCGTGGGCGACCCCCGGGTAGCCACGGTGGCCTTTACCGGGAGCAAGGCCGTGGGGCTCGCCATCCTCCGGGCTGCCGGCGAGACGGCGGCCGGCCAGCGCCACGTCAAGCGGGTCGTGTGCGAGATGGGGGGAAAGAACGCGATCGTGGTGGACGAGACCGCCGACGTGGACGCCGCCGTGGCCGGCGTGCTCCAGGGGGCCTTCGGGTACGCGGGCCAGAAGTGCTCCGCGTGTTCCCGGGTCATCACCGTGGGAACAGCCCACGAGCCCTTTGCCCGGCGCCTGGCAGACGCCTGCCGGAGCCTGCCCCAGCTCCCCCCGGACGACCCCGGCTGCCGGCTGGGGCCGGTGGTGGACCGGGAGTCCTACGCGCGGCTCCAAACGGTGCTCGCGGACCCCGGCCCCGGGGCCGAGCCCCTCTTCGTGGGCGCCCCGCGGGAAGGCGGCTGGTACGTCCCCCCCGCCGTCTACCGGGTCTCGAGCCCCGACCACCCCCTCATGCGCGACGAGCTCTTCGGGCCCGTCGTCGCCCTCTGCCGGGCCGAGACCTTCGAGGAGGGCCTCCAGGTCGCCACCGCCACCGACTACGCCCTCACCGGCGCCGTCTACTCCCGCACCCCGAGCCACCTCGCCCTCGCCACCCGCAAATTCCGGGTCGGCAACCTCTACCTCAACCGCACCTGCACCGGGGCCGTGGTGGGCCGCCAGCCCTTCGGGGGCTTCGGCCTGAGCGGGGGCGGCACCAAGGCGGGAGGGCCAGGGTACCTCCTCCACTTCGCCGATCCCCGGGTCGTGTGCGAAAACACGGTGCGCCGCGGGTTCTCACCGGGGGTCCAGATCTGACCCCCCGGAGGTCCTTGCAACACACGATACTGCCTCTGCCGACTCGGGATCAACGAGCGCCGCCCTTCCTTTCGGTAGGGAAACCCTCCCGCGGATGGCCGGGGCGCGGGGCGGCAACGCGTCAACCTGTGGACAACCCCGGTTGACCGCGCCGATCGCCTTGGCTGGCCTGGGTTTTTTCGGGCACACCTCGAATTTTCCCGTCAAATCAACACTTCGCTCCTTGCACAAGAATCCATCGCTCCCGGCGGCAAGCCCGCGCCGGCCGGGATCGCCGCCGCCTTCCACAGGCTTACCCACACGTTATCCACAGACCCCTGTTGACGGCCCGCAGGGGGCGCGATCGGCCCTGCCGAGGGGAGCACCTATCGGATGAGCCGGCGGCGCATGCGGGCCACGGCCACGGGGTAGAAGACCCCCGCGAACGCGGCCAGGTAGGCCAGGGAGAACCACCACCCCGGGGGGCCCTGGCCCAGGGCCAGGGCCCGGACCAGGGCCACCAGGTGGGTGAGGGGAAAGACCTGGGCGAACGCCTGGGCCCAGCGCGGCAGGGCCTCCAGGGGGAAGAAGGTGCCGCTGAAGAGGAACATGGGGGTCACGAAGAGGAACACCGGCAGGTTGAAGACCTCGATGTTGGGTACCATCCCGGTGAACCACATGCCCACGCACCCGAAGGCAATGCCCCCCAGGAGGGCCAGAGGGAGGACCCCCAGGACGTGGGGGTAGGCCACGAGGCCAAAGGGCGTGAGCACGGCCAGCATGATCGCGGCAGAGATGAGCGCCTTGGTGGCCCCCCAGGCGATCTCGCCGGTAATCACGTCCTCCAGGGAGAGGGGCGTGGCGAGCATGGCGTCGAAGGTCTTCTGGTAGTACATCCGGACGTAGGAGGCGTAGGTGGTCTCGAAGAAGGCATTCTGCATGATGGTCACGGCCAGGAGCGCCGGCGCGATGAAGCGCACGTACGACACCGCCGCGCCCTGGTAGGTCACCTCGCCCACCAGGGTTCCCAGGCCGGCGCCGAAGGCCACCAGGTAGAAGAGCGGCTCCAGGAGCGGCGGCACGAACCCGATCTTCCAGGTCTTCTTGTAGACGGTGAGGTTTCGCTGCCAGACGCGCAGGAACCGCCGGGAGAGTCTGGGGGATGATGCGCTCATGCCCCGCGGGTCCTTCCGAGGAAACCGCCCGGCAGCCCCATCACGCGGCCCCGATGCCCTCGATCTTCTCGTACACCTCGGCGAGCGGAAGCGCGCACCCGATCGACGAAAGCTCTGCCGTCGCCGCGATTTCCGAGGCCTCGGAGAAGAGCCAGGTGCCCCCTTCCTGGCGCAGGAACCGCTCCACCCTGGGCGCGGTCGGTGACACCAGCACGTATTCCTGGAGGGAATCGATCCGGCGGTAGTGCTCAAACTTCTTTCCCCGGTCGTAGGCCTCGGTGGCGTCGGAGAGCACCTCGACCAGCAGGGTGGGGTTCAGGAGCGTGTCGCGCTTTTCGTCGAGGAAACGGGGCTCGCCGCACACGACCACGACGTCGGGGTAAGTGTAGAGACCGGTCTCGCTCACGAGCACCCGCAGGTCGCTGGGGTAGACGCGGCAGGGGCGCTGCTTCAGCCGCTGGCGAAGCTCGCCCACCACGTTGGCCACAACCAGATTGTGGGCCTCCCCGGCTCCCGCCATCGCGAACACCTCGCCCGCGAAGTACTCGCTCTTCGTCTCCGCCGACCGCTCGGCCTCCAGGTACTCTTCGGGCGTCATTCTGGACGCAGGGGAAACGAGCATGGTCCGCCCTCCCTTCTCCTTCGGCGAAGCCGCACAGTCGGCCCCATCATACCGCGGACCGACGGCCCCCCAAAGGGCTACTCCCGAAGATCCCGGCCGGTGAGCTTCAAGAACACGTCCTCCAGCGTCGCCATGCGGAGCACGCACCCCCCCCGGCAGTGCCCCTCGCCGATCCGGCGAAACACCTCCTCTCCAGCGCTGGAATACACCAGGAGCCGATGGGGCAGCGCCTCGTGGGACCACCCCTCCTGGGCCACCAGGGCGCGCAGCTCCGGGCTCGGGTCGTCCACCTCGATGACGTCGCGCCCCACGTGCTCCCGCACCAGGGCTGCGGGCTCCCCCTCCACCAGCACGCGGCCGTGGTCGAGGATCAACAGGCGGTCGCACAGGCGCGCGGCCTCCTCCATGTAGTGGGTGGTGAGGAGCACCGTGAGCCCCCGGGCGCGCAGCTCCTCCACCTTGTCCCACACCTGGTGGCGGGCCTGGGGGTCGAGGCCGGTGGTGGGCTCGTCGAGGATGAGGAGCTCGGGGTCGTTGATGAGGGCGCGGGCGAGCACCAGGCGGCGCATCATGCCCCCCGAGAGCTCGGGCACCCGGGAGGTGCGGCGGTGGTCCAGGGCCATGAAGCGCAGGAGCTCGCCGGCCCGCTCCGCCGCGCGGGCCCGGGGGATGTCGAAGTACCGGGCGAAGACCGCCAGGTTCTCCTCCACCGTGAGGTCGGGGTCGAGGTTGTTTTCCTGCTGGCACACCCCCACCCGTTGAGCGACCGCACGGCGATCCTGGGTCACGTCGATGCCGAAGACCGTGAGGGCGCCGGACGTGACCGGGCTGTAGCCGTAGGTCATCCGGATGGTGGTGGTCTTGCCCGCCCCGTTGGGCCCCAGGAGCCCGAAGCACTCGCCCCGGCGCACGCGAAAATCCACCCCGTCCACGGCGCGAAGGCCCCCGAAGGCCTTCACCAGCCCCCGGGCCTCCACCACCACGTCGCTCTCCCCTTGGGATGACACCACCCCGCGGCCCCCGGGCCTCGGCGGCGACCCGTCCACGCACCACCTCCCGGCAAGGCTTCCCGTGCGGCCCAACCCCGGCCGGAGGCGCAAGGTAGCACGCGGCGGACAGGCGGGCAACGGGGCGGGGCGACCGCGATCCGCCACCCGGGTGGCAAACGGGGTCCGGGAGCCCTTGCGCTCCGCCCCGTAATCCGCGGTGTTCGGATGCAGCGTAGCCGAGGGAGCCGGCGCGCCGACCCTCACCGCTTTCGGCCTCGCTGCTGCGGTTCGGTCGAGGCGGTACGGGGCTGCGCTCCAGGACTCCCGGACCCCGCCCCAAAGATTTGGGTCGCGGATTCTGGACGGCCTGGAATCCCCAACGCTGTCGATGATAGGTTCGCCAGACCGATGGGCTGCGACGACGGGGGGAGGAGATGGGGCGTGGGCGTAGATCCGTGCGCGGTTCCCCCCTCTGCTTGGTACTGTTACCTCCTTCTGTGCGCCGACGGCACCTTCTACGCCGGCATCACCACCGACGTCGCGCGCCGGCTGGCCCAGCACAACCGGGGCGCCGCCTCCCGGTGCACCCGGGCCCGCCGGCCCGTGCGCCTGGTCTACGCCGAACCCCACCCCGACCGCAGCTCCGCCACCCGGCGGGAGCGGGAGCTCAAGGCCCTGCCGCGGACGGCGAAGGCGGCGCTGGCCCGGCAGGCAGCCGGCGCCGCTGCCTTCCAAGGGACGTAGGGGCGACGCATGTGTCGCCCCTACCTGCCCCACCTGCTCCCGGAACACTGGCGGCGGATCGTCAGAACTCCACCGCCAGCTGGGCCGTGACGCGGTCGCGGGACTTGAGCCCCTCGCCGAAGTCCCGGTCGAAACGACCCCGCAGGTACTCGAGCGATAGGCTCACGTGCTCCCAGGGACCCCAGGAGGCACACAGGCCGTACTGGAGCTCGGGCTGGCCGGCGAACTCCCGGCTGCCCTCCACCCGGCCTGCGAGTTCCACACTTTCCAGGGCCTCCCACGCGGCCTCCACGTTCCAGGCCAGGGGGCGGTCGCCCGAACCGTCGCCGTCCTCGTCCAGGTCCTCGGACGAAAACGCCCGCACCGCGCCCAGCACCTCACCGCTCACCGCCACCGGGCCGAGGGAGGCGGCCGCGTAGGCGCTCCACCCGGGCACCCGCCGTCGGTACTCCGCAGCCAGCTCCGCATCCGTGTCGGCCAGGTCCGAGAGGAAGCTCCCCCCGAGCTCCAGCCACTCCACGGGCATCAGCTTTACGCCCACGCCCCAATCCTTCAGGTGGCTCTCCTCGGCCTCGCCGGCCGCGTTGACCCGTTCGGCATCTCCGTTGAACAGGAAGGCCGCGATGGAGAAGGGCTCGTGCGCGTAACCCACCAGGGCCGCCGTCTCCCGGGTCTCGCCCAGCTCCAGGGTCAAGGGGTCGGAGACGAAGTGGCTCGAAAACTCCCCGAAGGGCACGTACTGGCGCCCGAAGCGCGCGAACCACCCGTCGCGGGCGTAGCCGATGATCGCCTCATCCACCTCCGGCGGGTCGGTCTCGCCCTCCTCGAAGAGAAACGCGATCGCCCCATCCACGTGCTCGGTGATCCGGGCCCCGAAGCCGAGCTGCGCGGCGGCCACCACGAGGTCGCTGGTCGACTCGTGCCCCTCGTCTCCGAACTTGAGCCGCTCGTAGGACGCCTCGACCTCCAGGAGCCCCGAGACCCAGAGGCGCTCACCGATGGAAGCCAGAAGACCTGCCGACTTTCGCTCGGCCAGGGTGTGGTAGAGCTCGGCGTCGCGCTTCTCCAGGGTTTCCACCCGTTCCTCCAGAGTGGCGGCGGCTACGCTCAAGGGCACGAGTGTGGACGCGAGGACCACGGCAAGCGGCTTCTTCACGGTTCCTCCTCCCCTGCGAATGGGAACAGGTCAGGCCGTTCTCGCTCGGCGTCGCAGAACCCATCCGGCCGCACCGGCCACGACCAACGTCAGCACGCCGCCCACCACCCCGGAAACGCTCGTGCCGGGATCCACCGCGGGCCACGCCGGCTCCCCCTCCCCCTCCCCTTCTTCCCCGGACGACTGGAACCCGTAGTCGGGCAAGAAGGAGAGCTTCTCCTGGAGGCGGCCCAGGCTCTCGTGCACGCCGCCCTCCGGGGGCTCCACCTCCTCGGAGCCCGTCACCCCGGCGATGGACCACTCGAGCCCGTCGGGGTGGGAGGAGGCGAACCAGGAAACCACGGCCCCGATCACCAGGGCCGCTGCCCCCAGCCCCAGCAGGACGCTCCGGACCGAGGCCCCGGGCCGCGCCCGGGGGGCCGACTGCCGGGCCAGGATGTCCGGCTGGGCGCGCGCTACGAAGGTGACCACCGCCGCCGTGACGAGCCCCTCCACCACCCCGATGGCCAGGTGGATCGGCAGCATGAGGGCGAGGAACGGGGCAAAGCGCAGCTCGGAGATCCCCGAGAGCACCGTCTGGAGTACCACGCCCAGGGCGCCGAACTGGAGGCCGATCACTGACGCCAGCACGGCGGCGGCGGCGATGCGCCCCGGGGTGGGGTCGCGCCCCGCCAAGGGCCGGTACAGGAGGGGATAGGCCACGAAACACGGGAAAACGCCCAGGTTGAAGATGTTGGCCCCCAGGGCCAGGAGCCCCCCGTCGGCGAAGAAGAGCGCCTGCACCGCCAGCACCGAGGCCATCACGAGAAAGGCCGCGTGGGGGCCGAGGAGGATCGCCAGGAGCAGCCCTCCCCCCAGGTGGCCGCTCGACCCGGTGCCCGGGATCGCGAAGTTGATCATCTGGGCCGCGAAGACGAACGCCCCCAACACCCCCATCAGAGGCACCTTCCGGTCGTCCATCTCCTCGCGGACCTTCCGGGAGCAGTAAGCCGTGGACGCCGCAGTAGCGGCCCACATGGCCCCGCCCACGGCGGGGGACAAGAGCGCATCGGCCATGTGCATGGGCGACCTCCTGTGTAATCACTTTTGATAATCGTAACACGAAACGCGGCAACCATAGCCCGGCGTCGCACCCAAGGTCAAGAGTCTTGTGGGTGCGTAGCACGGGGTTGGCAGGTTGCAGGTTGCGCGTTGCGGGTTGCGGGTTGCGCGTTGCGGGTTGGGGACCGGGCGGTCCATGGGACCGCTCGGACAGATCCGACCGAGCCGACGAATGGGGCAGATGGCAGGCCCGGGTTCTCGCCGGTGCCCCCCGGCTCCATGCCCCATGCCCCACGCCCCAGAATCCACCACCAAGGTCTGGGGCGGGGTCCGGGAGCCCTGGAGCGGAGCCCCGTGCCGCCTCGACCGAACTGCAGCAGCTCAGCCGAAAGCAGTGAAGCTCGGAGCACCGGCTCCCTCGACTACACTGCTTCCGGACATCGTGGATTGCGGGGCGGAGCGCAAGGGCTCCCGGACCCCGCTTGCCACCGAGGAGTTGGATCCAGGATGTGCCCCCCACGCCCTTGACCGCCCGGCTTCCGATGGTCTACACAGGAGCCCTCTGCACTGTGGAGGGGAGACATGTCATGGCCGAGGTGGTGCGGTTTGGAATCTCCATCGACGACCGCTTGCTCCAGCGGTTCGATGAGCTCATCGACCGCAAGGGGTACGTGAACCGCTCGGAGGCCATCCGGGACCTCATCCGCAACGCCCTGGTGGAGGACCAGTGGTCCCGGTCCGACGAGGAGATCGTGGGCACCGTCACCCTCGTCTACGACCACCACACCCGGGACCTCTCGGACAAGCTCACCGAGCAGCAGCACAGCCACCACGGCTCCATCGTCTCGGCGCTCCACGTGCACCTCGACGCCCACCACTGCCTGGAGGTCGTGGTGGTGCGGGGCAAGACCACCGAGGTGCGCCGCCTGGCGGACGAGCTCATCGGCACCAAGGGCGTCAAACACGGCAAGCTCGTCACGTCTACCACCGGCAAGGATCTGGTCTAAGCGCCCGTGGCCCGCATCGACGCCTCCTACTTCGACGTGGGCCGCCTCGACCGGCTGGCCCGCCAGGACACCTCGGTCCACCGCCTCGACGCCCGCGCGAAGCTCTTGACCACGATGGCGTTCCTCGTCGCCGTGGTCTCCTTCGGCAAGTACGAGATCTCGGCGCTCCTTCCCTTCTTCCTCTACCCCGTAGCACTGGCGAGCGCCGGGCGGATCCCCTTGGGCTACCTGGGCCTTCGGCTCCTGGCCGTGACCCCTTTCGCCATCCTCGTCGGGATCTTCAACCCCCTGCTGGACCGGGAGATCCTCGTGCGGCTCGGACCCCTGGAGCTGAGCGGGGGATGGGTGTCCTTCCTCTCCATTCAACTGCGGTTCTGCCTCACGGTGGGCACGGCGCTGGTCCTCATCGCCACCACGAGCTTCCAGGGGCTGTGCGCCGCCCTGCAGCGGCTCGGCACGCCCCAGGTGCTCACGGTGCAACTCCTCTTCCTGTACCGCTACATCTTCGTGCTGGGTGAGGAGGCGGTGCGCCTGGTGCGCGCCCGGGCGCTGCGTACCTTCGGGAAGAAGGGCTTGGGGATGGGGGTGTACGGGAGCCTGCTCGGCCACCTGCTCCTGCGCACCCTGGACCGGGCCCAGCGCATCCACCTGGCCATGCGCTGCCGGGGATTCACCGGCGAGCTGCGGGGCCGGCACGGGGCGCGGCTGGGCGCCCGGGAGCTCGCCTTCGGGACCGGGTGGGGGCTCGCCTTCCTGGCGTTTCGGCTCTTCGACCTCCCCCAGCTCCTGGGAGCAGCGGTCACGGGGCTCGTAGGATGAGCCACCACATTATAGAGGTGGAGGGGCTCGCCTACGCCTACCCGGACGGCACCCGGGCCCTGCGGGGCCTCTCCTTCCGGGTGGTGCACGGGGAATCGGTGGCGGTGGTGGGGGCCAACGGGGCAGGCAAGTCCACGCTGCTCCTGCACCTCAACGGCTACCTCACCCCCCAGGAAGGCCGCGTGCGCATCGGCGATTTCCCTCTGACGAGGCAGACCCTGGGGGAGGTGCGAAAGACCGTGGGCATGGTCTTCCAGGACCCGGACGACCAGCTCTTCATGCCCACGGTGGGCGA
This sequence comes from Thermodesulfobacteriota bacterium, assembly GCA_040756475.1. Classification (NCBI taxonomy): domain Bacteria; kingdom Pseudomonadati; phylum Thermodesulfobacteriota; species Thermodesulfobacteriota bacterium. The sequence goes on along the minus strand of JBFLZB010000018.1, from coordinate 22,198 downwards.
CGACGTGGCCTTCGGCCCCCTGAACCTGGGCCTCCCCGCCGACGAGGTGGAGGCGCGGGTCGCCCGGTCGCTGGAGCGGGTGGGGGCGCTGGCCCTGCGGGAACGGCCCCCCTACCATCTCTCGGGGGGCGAGAAGCGGGCCGTGGCCATCGCCACCGTGCTAGCCATGAGCCCCGACATCCTGGTGATGGACGAGCCCTCCTCCAACCTCGACCCGGGGGCCCGCCGCCGCCTGATTCGGCTCCTCCAGTCCTTCGAGCACACCAAGATCATCGCCACCCACGACCTGGATCTCGTCCTCGAGCTCTGCCGGCGCACCATCGTGATCCGCCAGGGCCAGGTGGCCGCCGACGGCCCCACGACCGAGATCTTCCGGGACGATGCGCTGCTCGCGGCCTGCGGCCTGGAGCGGCCCCTGAGCCTCCAGGGGTGCCCCGTCTGCGGCGCCCGCGCCCCCGGGGGGCCCGCTACCTGACCCGTCGGCAGCGCGCCCGGGACGCCAGAGTCCACCACCAAATCCTTGGGGCGGGGTCCGGGAGTCCTGGAGCGCAGCCCCGTACCGCCTCGACCGAACCGCGGCGGCGAGGCCGAAAGCGGTGAGGCTCGGCGCGCCGGCTCCCTCGGCTACGCGGCCTTCGAACATCGCGGATTGCGGGGCGGAGCGCAAGGGCTCCCGGACGCCGCTTGCCACCCAGGTGGTGGAGCGTAGGACGCGTGAAGCCTTGGAGTCATCCAGACGTTCGTGCTACCATTCGCAACATGCGTCACACCATGGCCGTTTCCCCGACACCCTGGGCCCCTCCCGCCCCCTGCGCTTCCGCTGCCCTTCGTCTGCCCGAAGTGCGGGCGCTCGAGGTCGGGGTGCGGCTGTGCCTGCGCCTCTGGCCCGGGGAAGAGCCCGGCTTCGTCCTCCTCCACGGCCTGGCGAGCAACGCCCGGACCTGGGACCTGGTGGCCCGGGAGCTCAGTGCCGCAGGCCACGCCGTGGCGGCGCCGGACCTGCGCGGGCACGGGTGCAGTGAAAAGCCCCCGGCGGGCTACGGCCCGGGGGACGTGGCGGCCGACCTGGCGGGGCTTGTCGGCGCGCTGGGCTGGGAGCGGCCCGTGGTGGTGGGCCAGTCCTGGGGCGGCAACGTGGTGCTGGAGCTCGGCGCCCGGCATCCCGGGCTGACCCGCGGGTTGGGGCTCGTGGACGGCGGCTGGATCGCGCTTCGGGAACGGCCCGGAGCCACGTGGGAGGAGACAGCCCGGGAGCTTCGGCCACCGGAGCTGCGCGGCACCCCGTGGGAGCGGCTACGGGAGCGTATCCGAGCCGGGAACCCCGAGTGGACCGAGGAAGCCGTGGACGCCGTGATGGCCTGCTTCGAGCGGCTACCCGACGGCACCGTGCGCCCCTGGCTCACCCTGGAGCGCCACCTTGCGATCCTGCGGGGCCTGTGGGAGCAGACGCCTTCGGCGCTCTACCCCCAGGTGGGGGAGCCCGTCGTCCTGTGCGCCGCCGAGGATGGGAGCCGCCACCGGGAGGTGCGCCGCCGGGAGGTCGCCGCCGCCCGGCGCGCCCTGCCCCGCTCCGCGCTCCACTGGTTCCCCGACACCCACCACGACATCCACCTCCACCGCCCCCAGGCGCTCGCAGCGGTGTTCCTCCGGGAGCTCCGTCAGGGCGGTTGGAGTGGGCCGGAGTAACCCGAAAACACCCGTCCGACCGAATCGCCGTGGGATCACGGGCTCACCCGGCTGGTTCCGGCCTTCCCCGGCATGCGAAGGCTCCCCCCTCCCTATGGCGCCGGGCGCGACTCTCGCCTGCCTTCCCCCACTCGGCCGTCTCCCCCTTGGCCCGGCGCCTGGAAGATGCCGCCGCCGTTCAGCTCCCCGTAGCCGCCCCCGGCGCAGGGCACGCACCGGCGACTGCCGTTTCGGTCCACGACCTTGGACTCCATGACGTTCTCGCCGCAGGAAGCGCACCGGACCGAGGGAAAGATCCGGGCGTAGGCGGGCACGTCGATGGTGCTCCGCTGGATCCGAAAGACGGCCTCGGCGGGCAGCTCCAGGGCGGCGACGGCAAGTTCCTGGAACAGTGCCAGCAGGCGGCGCCGCTCCTCGGGGGTGCCCTCTTCGCGGCGGGCCACCAGCTTCTGGAACAGGGCGCCCGCCTCCGGGCAGTCGCGAAATGCCGCCTCCTGGCACTCGGGGCGCAGGGCCAGGCGCACGGCGTCGCCCGCCCGGGTCGCCAGGGTCACGGCGGTCTTGCCGTAGTCCCGGTAGACCAGGCAGTTGTTGCCGAAGGTGCAGCCGGTGACGGCCTGCACCCCGTCGGGGAAGCAGGAGTTGGTCTCCACGATGGCCACCACCTCCTCCATGCCCTGGTGGGTCGCGGCCCCCAGGAGGGTCAGACCGTGGTAGCCGGCCAGTACGCCGTAACCCACGAAGCCGCACACATGGCCGTGGAGCTGGCCGGCGCGGTCGAGCAGGCCCTTCAGGTTTCGGGATGCGAGCAGCGCTTCGACCTCTTGGCGGTACGGGGATGGGTCCATCTACGTCCTCCTTCGTCACGTTTCCGGAGTTCCGAAATCCTAAGCCGACATAGTCTGAACCAATCAGGGTTGAAACCACGTGGGTGTCACGCCACGGCGCTTCAGTATGTTCACGGAGCCAAGATCAAGAACTTGTTTCACGCAACGCCGCAACGGCGCTACGTAAACCTTCTTCTTCCAAGAACCATCATTACGTCGCGCCGTCGCATGAACCACTGAACCCGCCTTACGTTGCGTCGTTGCGCCGTCGCGTGAGCCAACCCCCGTGGTTCTCGGTGTCACGCCCCGGCGCTGGCCAGCAACTGCCGGGTGCAGGGGTGCTCCGGGTGCGCGAGAACGTGGGCGGCGGGGCCGATCTCCACCAGCCGGCCGCGGTCCATCACGCCGATGCGGTCGCTCACCTTGCGGGCCAGGCCCAGGTCGTGGGTCACCAGGAGCAGGGTCAACCCCTTCTCGATCTGCAGGTCCAGCAACCGTTTGAGGACCTTGGCCTGGACCCCGGGGTCCAGGGCGCTGGTGGGCTCGTCGGCGACCACCAGCGCCGGCTCGGTGATCAATGCGCGGGCGATGCACAGGCGCTGGAGGGCGCCCTGATTGAGCTCGTGGGGGTAGCGCCCGAGGAACTCGGGGCGGGTAGGCAGGTGCACCTCGGCGAGGGCCTGCACCACCCGGCGGCGGAGCTCTTCCGGGTCTCGCCGGCCAGCTTGGATGCGCAGGGGCTCGGCCACGATCTCGAAGGCGTTCAGGCGGTGGCTCACCGCCTGGCCGGGGTTCTGATAGATGACGCCGATCCGGCGGGCCAGGCCGCGGGGGTCCGTGGCCAGCCAGGCGTCCAGATCGCGGCCGGCGAAGGAGCGGGAGCCGCCGTCGGGCCGCAGGGCGCCGGCGGCGATCAGGGCCAGGGTGCTCTTGCCCGAGCCGGTCTCCCCCACCAGGCAGAAGACCTCGCCGCAGCGTAGCGTCAGATCCTGGGGCGCCAGGGCAGTCACCGGGCCGTAGGTCTTGCCCACCTGGACCAGCGCCACAAGGTCGGCGATCCCGCCCCGTAGGCAGCGCACGGCGTGGGCGCCGGCCGGCACCAGGAACACCTCCTGCTCGGCACACGCCGGCAGCGCCTGGGTGCAGCGGGGCTCGAACAGGCAGCCCTGGGCCGGCCCGTGCCCGGTCTCGTGGCCAGGCTCCGGGGTGATCCCGGGGGCGCTGCCGTGGGTGTGGGGCGGCCCGTCGTTGCGGCCGTGGGCGTGGACGAGGCGGTAGAAGGCGTCGCCCCGGATGCCCCCCAGGTCCCGCACCGCGTCCAGGGCGGGATAGGAGCGGCCCAGGGCGAGGGTGTAGGGGTGACGCGGCCGGCACAGCAGGTCGGCGGCCGACAGGGTCTCGACCACCTGGCCCAGGTAGAGCACCGCTACCTCGTCGGCCAGGGTACGGGCCACCTCCAGGTCGTGGGTGATCAGCAGGATCGCCTTGCCCCGGTCGCGCAGGCCGCGGATCACCCCGGCCACGAACCGCTTGGTCACGGCGTCCAGCGCCGCGGTCGGCTCGTCGAGGACCACCACCGCCGGATCGAGGATCAGGGCCATGGCCAGGAGTGCCCGCTGGACCTGGCCGCCGCTCAGCTCGTGGGGGAAGCGCCGTGCCAGGGACAGGTCGAGCCCCAGCGCTTGGAGCGCGGCACCCGCCCGGTGGGCCGCTTCCCGTCGGCCCAGGCCGAGGTGCTCGACCAGGGGCTCGGCCACCTGATCGATGACGGCGTGCAGGGGGTTGAGGCTTGCCGCGCCGTGTTGAAACACCAGGGACACCTGGGTCCAGCGAAGCCCGCGCCAGTCGGCTTCGGGCAGACCGCCGAGGGCTCTCGCCCCCAGCCCCAGGGAGCCGGTGACCCGGGCGTTGGGCGGCAGCAGCCCCAGCAGCGAGCGCGCCAGGGTGGTCTTGCCCGAGCCCGACTCCCCCACCAGTGCCACGATCCGACCGGGCTCCAGGCTCAGGTCGACCCGGTCCAGGGCCAACAGGTCGTGGTCGCCGTCGCGGTAGGCAACGCTCCACCGGGAGAGTTTCATCATCGCCAACCACCCACAAGGCGCGGGTCGAACGCCTGCTCCAGGCTGACCGCCAGGCAGGTCAGGGCCAGCAGCAGCAGGGTCAGGCACGCCACCGGCGGCAGCAGCCAGTGCCACCACCCGGCGAGGTAGTAGAACTGGCTCCCGGTGCGGATCATGAGGCCCAGGGACAGGTGCCCCGGGTCGAACAGCCCGAGGAAGGCGAGGGTCGCCTCCATGGTCACGGCCAGGCGGGTCTTGCCGACGAAGCTGACCAGGTAGAGGGGGAAGAGCTCCGGCACAAGGTGCCGGACGATGACGTAGCGCCCCGAGGCACCCATTTGCTGGGCCGCCCGCACGTGGAGGCGGTTTCGCAGCACCAGGGCCTGGGCCCGGATGCCCTTGGCGGTGGTCGGCCAGATCAGGCACGCGAGCAGCACCGCCAGGAGCGTCGGCGTGGGTCGAACCAAGACCGCCGCCAGGATGAGCAGCATCACGGTCGGGATCGCCAGCAAGACGTCTGCCAGCCGCATGCAGAAGGCGTCGACGGCGCCGCCGAACCAAGCTGCAGCGAGGCCGATCCCGACCCCCAGCACCAGGGCCGTCGACCCGCCCAGGAGGCCGAACCACGCCGTGTGGCGCAGGCCGTGCACGAGCTCGGACGCGAGGTCCATCCCCCCGTCGTTGGTCCCGAGCCAGTGCTCGGCGGACGGCGGGCTCAAGGGCGCGAAGGAGATGTCGTGGGGGTCGTGGGGGGTCAGCGCCGGGCCGAGCACGGCCAGGGCCAGCAAGGCCAGGGCCAGCAGGCCGGCGGTTCCAAACCAGGGGTCCCGGGCCAGGGACCGGCGGGAGTTACCGACCACCGGTCACCAGGGGGTCGAGGCGGCCGTACGCCAGCTCCAGGGCCAGGTTCACCAGCAGCACCAGCAGGGACGAGCAGAGCGCGATCCCCTGGACCAGGGGCAGGTCCCGCCGGCCGATGGCGTGGAAGAGCAGGCTGCCCAGCCCGGGGTAGGAGAAGAGCGTCTCCACCACCAGGGCTCCGGTCACCAGGGCGGCGAGGCGCAGACCGAAGCGGGTGACCAGGGGCAAGAGGGCGTTGCGGGCGGCGTGGGCGTAGCGCACCCGCAGGGGCGGCAGCCCCTTGGCCCGGGCGGTCTGCACGTAGGGCGCGCCGAGCACCAGGGCCATGCTGCCCCGGGCGAGGAGGAAGTTGCCGGGAAACTGGGCCAGGACCAGGGTAGCCAGGGGCAGCGCCAGGTGGTGGGTCAGGTCGGCCAGCCGCCGGACGCCGGTGAACTCGGCGTAGGCGGTCTCGGCCCCGGCGGCCGGGAACCACCCCAGCTTGAGGGCGAAGACCAGGAGGAGCAATACGCCGCTCACCAGCTCCGGCACGCCGTCGAGCACGGCCATGGCGCCGACGCCGGCTTTCTCGAGCCGGGAACCGCGCCGCCACGCCACCTCGACCCCGGCCACAAAGCCGCCCAGGGTGGCCAGCAGGTGGGCGCTGCCCACCAGGACCAGGGTCCAAGGCAGGGCGTCCCCAATCAGCGTGAGGACCGGCTGCTGGAAGGCGAAGGAGGTGCCCCAGCGGCCCCGCAGGAGGTCGAGCCCATAGGCGGCCAGGCCGTCGCCCCCGGCGTAGTGGGCCCGGAGCCGGGCCGCCTGCTCGGCGGCCAGGGGCACGTCGGCGGCCCCCCAGGTGGCGGTGACGAAATCCCCCGGCAAGAGGCGCGGCAGTCCGTAGCTCAAGCAGAGCAGCAGCGCGCCGGCCAGCCAGTAGGCCAGGACGCCTCGAACCGTTTTCCGGCTCACGGCAGGAGCGCCAGCTTGTTCTGGGCGATGGGGACCCCCCGGGCGAGCCCCCCCGGGGTGTAGAACCAGCGGATCCCCTTGGCCGGGCGAAACGCCGTCATCGCAGCCGGATAGTAGAGCGGAATGGCCGGCAGCTCCTCGGCGACGAGCTCCTGGATGCGGTGGACGAGCGCCACCCGCTTCGCCGGGTCCATCTCTGCCAGTTGGGCGGCCAGCAGTTGATTCAGCTCGGGGCTGCGGTCGTAGTGGGAGCTGTTGACCGAGCCGGCCGCCGGCAGGATCAGCTCGTTCAGGCCCCGGGGGTCGCCGCTGATGCCGCCGTGCCCGGAGATCGCCAGTTCGAAGTCGAAGCTGCGCACCCGTTGGTCGGCCGTGGTCGGCTCCAGGGCGAGCGCCCGGACCCGGATGCCCACCGCCTCGAGCTGCTTCTTGAGGATGGCGCCATCCCGGTCGCTCCCCGCCCCACCCGACACCGTGATGGACGAAGCCAGGAGTTCCACCTGAAGCGACCGGCCATCCTTGTGGAAGAAGCCCTGGTCGTCCGGGCGGTAGCCCAGGCCGGCCAGCAGCGCCCGGGCCCGGGCCGGGTCGTGGGGGTAGGCCGGCGCGGCCGGGTTGTACAGGGGGTGATCGGGCGAGAGGAGCCCGCAACCCGCCGGGCTGGCGAAGCCCCGCTGGCCCTTGGCGATCAGCTCCTCCCGGTCCAGGGCGTGGGCCAGGGCCCGGCGGAAGTCCCGCTGGTCGAAGGGTGCCCGGGTGTGGTTGATCATCAGCTTGCGCACCCAGCTCCGTTCATCCTCGAGCACCGTCAGGCCCTGGCGCCGCAGCGGTTCGGCCAGGTCGGCCTGGATCTGGGCCAGGTCGGCCTGGCCCGAGGACAGGGAGACCAGGGGGTTGGTGGAGCGGAAGTAGATGAGCCGGTCGGCCCGGGGCCGCCCCTGGTAGTAGTCGGCGAAGGCCTCGTAGAGGTAGGTGCCCTGGGTCGGGTCGAAGTGCCGGAACCGGTAGGGGCCGCTGCCGACGAAGGCCGAGGGCCCGTCGAAGGCCTGGGGGTTCTCCACGGGGGCCCAGATGTGCCGGGGGAGGATCGGCAGGGTACCGCCGATCTCGGCGAGAAAGGGCGCATAGGGCCGGGCGAGATAGACGGTGACCGCGTGGGGTCCCGCGACCTCGGCCCGGTCCACCGCGTCCAGCGACACCCACGGGTAGGGGTGCTCGCGCAGGTAGGCGAGGGTGAAGGCCACGTCTTCGGCGGTCAGCGGCCGGTCGTCGTGCCAGCGGGCCCGGGGATCGAGCTGGAAGGTGTAGGCCCGCTTCGCCCCGTCGTAGGACCAGGACCGGGCCAGGGCAGGCACGAACTGGCCCCCCTCGTCCTTCCAGACCAGGGTATCGAACACCCAGCTCATGCGCACGTAGCCCGAACCGCGGGGGTAGTGGCGAAAGGGGTTGGGCGGGCCGTGGTCCCCCCGGTCGTCGGCGATCCGGATCTCGGCCACGCGGCCCCCGCCGGCTGCCGGGGCCGCGGCCGGGAGCGCCAGGCTGACGGCCGCCAGGAGGAGCAGGGGCACGCCCAGGTTGCTCACAGTACCACCCCCAAGGTCACCAGGGCCGCGAACGACTGGCCCGGGTGGAAGGTGGCGGTGCCGTCCCGGGTGTCGTCGGCGGCGTTGATCACCGAGACGTACCGGCGGTCGAAGAGATTGGTCACCTCCAGCCCCAGCTTCACCCGCTGGGCCCCGAGCACCCGGTCCCAGGTGTAGCTCGCCCGCAGGTCCACCACCGTGTGGGAGCCGACCCGGTTTTGGTGCTCCGCGTCGGCGTGCCGAGGTCCCAGGGTCTGCACCAGGGGCGTCACCTCGAAGCCCCCGGGCCGGTAGCTCAGGCCGGCCTTGAAGAGCCACCGGGGCGTGTCCACCACCTGCCGGCCCTTCGTGTCGAGGGTGCTGCCGGCGAAACCCAGGTCCTCGTCGTAAGTGAGGACCGTGTAGGTCGGGTTGACGAAGAGCGTCAGGTCGTCCCCCACGTAGGCGTTGGCCTCGAGCTCCACCCCGTAGCCGGTGGCCTTGCCCACGTTCTGCTGGTAGTTGAGATTCACCCGGGGATCGTGGACCGTGGTCAGGAGGTTGCGGTGCTTGGCGAAGAACACCGTGGGGGCCAGGTCGAACCACCCGCCGCTCAGCCGCAGGCCCAGATCGAAGGTGTCGGAGGTCTCCAGCTCGTAACCGTCGAACAGCTCCTGGAGGTCGATGCCCTGGGCCTGGAAGGCGGCCCGGTTCTGGTTGTACAGGTTGACCAGGGGCAGGTAGGAGTAGGGGCGGATGAAGCTGCGGCCGTAGCTGCCGTAGACCTGCGCCCGTTCCGACAGGGTGTAGGCGGCCCCCAGGGTGGGGAGCCAGACCTCGTAGACCTCCGACCCCCGATCCAGGTCCGGGGCCCGCACCGGCGCGAAGTCGGGCGCCGGCCCCGCGACGAACCCCTCGCTCGACGCTTCCTCGAAGCGGAAGTACTTGAGCCCCGCCTGCCCGTCGAAGGCGCCCAGGCTCCCGGAGAGCTTGCCGTAGGGGCTGTGGAGGTAGGTGTCGCCCGTGGTGGCGAAGACCCCCAGGCCCCGATACGCCAGGCACTGGGGCGTGATGGCGAAGTTGCGGGTGAAGATGTCCATGTCGGCCTGCTCGAAGTGGTAGCCGAGCACGCCGTTCAGCGACGCCCCGCCGGCCTGGGCCTCGGCGATCACGCCCGCGCGCTCGATCTCGCGGTTGCGCTCCTGCACCCGGCCGCCCCCCGCGGTGACCCCCTGGAGGATCTTCGTGTCCTCCTTGGCGTAGTAGGGCTTGAGGGTGAGGCCGAAGACCTCGGCAGGGGTGAGGGTGAAGATCGCCAGGAGATCGTCGTTTTCGAAAGTGCCCCGGTTGTAGCCGTAGTAGAAGATGTCCTCGGCGGGAACGCCCGTGGCGTTTCGCGCGTAGTCCTTCCGGTAATTCTCGTCCAGGTCCTGGAGCTCGGCCCAGGTCAGGGGCCGGTAGAAGTGCTGATCCAGGTCGTTGTGGTTGTACCGGAGCTTGAGGTCCGCCTTGGGCCCCAGGGGCTTGGCCAGCCCCACGGTGGCGTTGTGCCGCGGGCCCAGCTTGCCGGGGCCGCGCCACTTGTCCGCGTCGGTGTAGGAGTAGGAGCCCGAGAGCCGCGTGCCGAGAATCGGGAGGCTCCCCGAGTCGATCCGGCCGAAGGTACGGGAGTAGTCGTGGGACCCCAGGCTCTGCCGGACCTCGGCGCCGAAGGTCTCCCCGGGCCACTGGGGCCGGAGCACGATCGCCCCCGCCCGCGACCCCACCCCGGTGCCGATGTCGGCGGGCGTGACACCTTTGTAGACAGAGACCGCCTGCATGTTTTCCAGGTCGTACAGGTAATCCCGGGGGCCGATGGGGTTGGCGCCCCAGTTGGGCACCCCCTCCACCGTGAGCGCCCCCAGCATGCTGCGCACCCCGCGCACCCGCACGCTGCCCTGCTCGGCCGCCAGGCCCCGGGCGTCGGCGCCCGCCACGTTGATCCCCGGCACGATGCCCAGGGCCTGGTACACGCTGGTGGCGGCCCGGGTCCCTTGCAGGTCCAGGCCCTGCCGGGTCACCTCGCTGCCCGTGTATACCGTCTCGCCGGTCTGGCGGGTGGGTGTAACGAGCCGGTCTTCCGAGACCTCGATGGGCGCGAGCTCCGTGGCCGCCAGCACGGCACCGGCCGCCGCCAGGCCACCGCACAGCAACAGGGCGACCGCCGCCCCCAAACAGAAACGCTGCCCCATGGGTTCCTCCTCTCCTCCAGGAAATCCGCGCCCCTCGTTCGACCGCCCGATCCTGTCGTCTCAGGACCCCGCCAGAACTCCAGTGCGACAGCCCAGGTCACACGAAAAGCTTACGAATTATGCAATCGTGCTACTGTGGGCCGCAGTATTCCTTTCCCCTGGCTTCTTCGGCGTCCACGGCACCGTCAGTGCAGTGTAAAGACCACGGTGACCGCCAGTTCCCCGGGGCTCGCATCCGGCCGCCGAGGATAGGGTGCCCCACGGCGGACCGCCGCCACCGCCGCCTCGTCCAGGACCGCGGAGCCCGCGCTCTCCCGCACCGCGGCCTCGGCCAGGTCGCCCGCGGCTGTGAGCCAAAAGGCCACGGTCACTCGCCCCTCGATCCCGTTTCGCCGGGCCCAGGCCGGATAGCGTTTGGCCGCTTCGATCCGCGCCCGAACCGCAGCGTAGTATGCCTCCACGGCCGCCGGGTCGGGGCTCGGGTCCGGCTTGGGGACCTCCCGGGCCCCCTCAGTCCGAACCGACGACTCCGCCTCTTCCAAGGGCTCCGGATCGGCGGCGGGCACGGCGGGCGCAGGGGCAAGAGCGGCCACCGGTACCGGGGTAGGCGCCGGGTCTGCCGGCGCGGGCTTCGGGTCCGGAAGCGGGGCGGCCGCCTCCCTGGGCTCCGACTCGGGCTCCGGCTGCGGCGCCGGTTCGGCTTCAGGCTCCGGCTCGGGTTCCGGTTCGGGCTCGGATTCGCACTCCGGCTGCGCCTTCGGTTCGGTCTCCGGCTCCCGCGAGACCACCGCCTCTGGTTGTGCCGCAGCAGCGGGGGGCGCCGGCTCCGGCGCCTGCGGGACATCCGGCGGAGCTGGAGCCTCGGGCTCGGGAGGGGGGGCCGCCAGGGCCACCTCGAACTCGACCTCCACTCCGGCTTCCGGCGCCGGCGGGTCCGGCGGCCGAAGCGCCAGGCCCACCCCCCAGACGGCCGCAGCATGGAGGAAGAACGACCCCGCCACGGCCGCGGCGGTGCGCAGCGTCACGGCCCCCCGTGCTCCGTAGCCACCACCAGGCGCACGGCTCCGGCGGCCCGGGCGGCATCGAGCACCGCGACCGCAGCCTGGAGGGGCGCCTCCCGGTCGCCGCGCACCACCACCGGCCGGCCACCCGGTCCCACCTCGACCCGTAGGCGCTCCACCAGCCCGACCAGGGTCACCGCCTCGGTCCCCAGGTAGACCGAGCCGTCCCGGGCCACGCTCACCGTCACCGGCTCCTCGGGGCGCTCGGTCTGGCTCTCGGCGGTGGGGAGCCGCAGCCCCACGCCCCCTTCCTCCACGAAGTGGGTGGTGAGGAGAAAGAAGACCAGGAGCAAGAACACGATGTCGATCATGGGCGTCAGGTTCAAGCCCGGCGCCCGGGGCCGCACTGGGATGTCCATCAGGCGCCTCCCCGGGCCTCGCGGCCCGCGTGGCCGTGGCCGTGGGACAGCCGGCCGCCGTCCTCCAACAGGTCGAAGAGCGCCCCGGCCTCGTCCTTGAGATCGGCCACCAGGGCGTGGACCCGCCCCTGGAAGGCGTTGTGGACTACGGTGGTCGGGATCGCCACCGCCAGGCCCAGGGCGGTGGTGAGCAATGCCTCCCAGATGCCGCCTGCGAGCACCGAGGCGTTCACCTTCCCCCCAAGGGCCTCGATGGCCCGAAAAGCCTCGATCATCCCGGTCACGGTGCCCAGCAGCCCCAGGAGCGGCGCCACCTGGGCGATGAGGGCCAGGGTGGGGAGGAAACGCTCCAACCGCCGTACCTCGCGGGAGGCAGTGTGGGAAACGGCCTTCTCCAGTTCAGCCCGCCCCGTGCAGCAGCCCCGGTCGGCCCGGCCGAGCACGTGGGCCAGCGACACCGCCAGGGGGTGGCGCTCCCGGCCCGCCAGGGACGCGGCTCCGGCCAAGTCTCCGGCGGCAGCCTTCTCCCGGACGCCGTGGAGCAGCCCGGGATCCTGCAACCGCACCCGGCGGAATACCCAGGCGCGCTCCAGGGCGATGGCGGCGGCGGCAACGGAGCAGAGCAGGATCACCCACCCCAGGGGTCCGGCTTTTTGTAGTAACGCGGCAACGGCCTCCATGACGCGATCCCGTCCACCCCCCGAAGGTGGCGCAGCAGGCGCCACCCCTCAGTCTGGCCTGCCGAAACAGCGGTCGTAACACGAAGTAGAAGATTGTGGCACGCGCGTGATCCTACCCATCTGAACCCCTCCCAGCAAGGGAGAAATGCGACGCTTTGACAATTCGTGGCACGGGAGCCCGAACTCCCGATCGTCACCCCCCGGGAACTCCTCCCGGATCGGGAGAAGAAGCCCCTGTGGGTGCCGACCCGTCATGGGAAGAGAGCCGATGTCTTGCGAGCATCGACCGGGAGGCCGCGGGCCGGAGGGGCGGAGTTGTTCCTCTGGGAGCTCCGCCAGGGCGTTTGGAGCGGCGAGGGGTAGACACCATCGTCCACCGGCAGGGACCGGCGCGCGGCCCACGGTTCCGCGAGGCCTTGGGGCGAGGGTGCGGGCCCCCATTCGTGCTACCATCCAGCCATGATTGGGTTGATCGTGACCGCCGATGATTTTGGGGCCGGGGTGCGCCGGGACGAGGGCATCGCCCGTGCCTTCTGCGAGGGGGTCGTGACCGGCGCTTCGCTGCTGCCCAACGGCCCGTCCTTTGCCTGTGCCGCGCGCCTGGCAAGGGACCTGCGTCTACCGGTGGGAGTGCACCTGAATTTGTCCGAGGGCCGACCCCTGACGGGGGACGTGCCCGGGCTCACCGGACCCGACGGAGGATTTCCCGGCAAGGCAGGCCTGCGCCGCGCGCTGGGACAGGGCCTTCCCGACCCCGGGGCCGTGCTCCGAGAGCTGGAGGCCCAGGTGGAGCAGGTGAGGGAGGCAGGCCTCGAGCCCGACCACCTGGACACCCACCAGCACTTCTTCCTCTTTCCGGCCGCGACCGGCCTCGTGCTGGAGGCCGGCCGCCGGGCCGAGCTGCGGGCGGTGCGCCTGCCCCGTCCCGCCGAGCCGGCGCGGGAGGACCCCCCGGGCCCCCTGGGGGAGGAGCTCGCTCTCTACCGCCGGCTCGCCCCGAAGGCGGCTCGGCGGGTGCACCGGTCGGGTCTCGCCGCCCCCAAGGGCCTCTGGGGCATGCCGCTCCTGGACCGGCTCACCGAGGACTCCCTCTGCCGCACCTTGGGCCGGCTTCCGGCGGGCTGCTGGGAGCTCATGGTTCACCCGGGCTACGCCGAATCGGGAAATCACTTCTCGGGGCCGCCGCGGGAGGTGGAGTTGCAGGCCCTCGTCTCCCCGGCGGTCCGAGAGCTGATCCGGCGCCGGGACATCCGCCTGGCCTGCTTCGGAGATCTCCCCTGCGCGTGCTGATCGCCCTGCCCCGGCAGCACGGGGCCACCGGAAACGAGGTGACGGCCGTCCGCCACCGCGACGGCCTGGTGCGCCTCGGCCACGAGGTGCTCCTGGCGCGGCTCGAGGTTTCCGACGCCGCACTCCTCGCCCGCGAAGCGGCGCAGCTTGCGCCCCACGTCCTCCACCTCCTGCATGCCTACCGCACCGGCCTCCCCTGGCTGGAAGCGGGGCTTGCCTCCCGGTACCCCACCGTGGTCACTCTCACCGGCACCGACCTCTACCCGGAAGTGGTGGACCCCGCCCGGGAACGAATCGTGACCACGGTGCTCGCTGCAGTCGACGCCGTCATCACCCAGAACCGCCTGGCAGCCCGGGCTCTGGCCGCCGACCGCCCCACCCTCGCGGCAAAGCTGCGCTACCTGGCCCCCGGAATCGCCCTGGGCCGGGCGCCCTGCCCTTCCCTGCGGCCGCCGGGCGTCGGCCCGGAGACCCCTTTGCTCCTCCACCCGGCGGGCATCCGCCCGGTGAAGGCGAACCTGGAACTGCTGCACCTCTTCGATCCCCTCGCCGAGGAAGGGCTTCCCTTCGCCCTCGCCTTCTGCGGGCCGGTCCTCGACGAAGCCTACGCCCGGTGCCTCTTCGCCGCCCTGGAACGTCGCCCCTGGGCGTACCATGCGGGAGTGATCTCCCCCCAAGCCATGCCCGCCGCCCTGCGTCAAGCCGACCTGGTGCTCAACCACTCCCGCAGCGAGGGCCTCCCCAACGCCCTGGTGGAGGCCGCGGCCCTTGGGGTGCCGGTGCTCGCCCGCGACATTCCCGGCAACGCGGCGGTGGTGGAGCCGGGGGTCAACGGACTTCTCTACGAGGGAGAAGAGTCCTTTCGCCGCGAGGCGCGCCGACTCCTCGCAGATCCGGGGCTGCGCCGAGGCCTCTGCGCCCCCCGCCCAGAGGGCTACGACCCGGGCCGGGAGAGCCGGGAACTGGAAGAGATCTATCGCGGGGTACTGGAACGTAGACGAGAGCAGGTTCGAGGGGCGATGGGGTAGGACCTTCCGGTCGGAGCAATGCAGACCAGTGCGCCCGGGGGCACGCCCGGGCGCCTACGGGGCACCCCGACTGCCACGAAAGGGGCCTCGCCGGGAGCTCCGGGAGACGTCCCCCGCTCCGGCGCTCGCTACCCCTGGGACCGGTCGTAGCGCTCGAAGGTCATGGTGAAAGTGGCGCGGCCCTGGGTGAGGGAGCGAAGCTCCGTGGAGTAGCCGAACATGCGCCGCAAGGGCACCAGGGCCTCGATCTCGGTGGTGCCGCGGCCGGCGGACATGCCCCGAATTTCGCCCCTCCGGGCGTTGAGGTCCCCGAGCACCTCGCCCACGTGGTCCTCGGGGGTGACCACGTCGACCCGCATGAGGGGCTCCAGGAGCACCGGGCGGGCCACCTGGCACGCCTCGCGGAAGGCCTGGTTGGCCGCTACCTTGACGGCCATCTCGCTGGCCGAATCGGCCTCCGCCTCGAGCTCGGCGATGTAAACCCGCACGTCCTCCACGGCGTGCCCCGCGAGGATGCCGCTCAGAAGGGCCTCGCGCACGCCGCCCAAGGCGGCTTCCACGATCGCCGCAGGAAACCCGGCGGGGTCAGGCTCGAACTCCACCCGGTTGCCCTCGCCCCGGGGCGCCTTCTCCACCCGCATGGCAACTGCCGCCCGATGCCGCTTGTCGCCGAGCATGCGGTCGAACACCGCGCGGCCGGCCCCCTGCCCGTCGAGCGTCTCCTTGTAGACGACCTGGGGCTTGCCCACCTGGACCCGCAGGTTGTAGTCGTCCGCCATCCGGCGCACCAGCACCTCCAGGTGCAGCTCTCCCATGCCCGAGATGAGGGTCTGGCCGGTCTCCTCGTTCACCTCGTGGCGGAAGGAAGGGTCCTCCGCGGCCAGCCGCTCCAGCACCTCCACGAGCTTCTCCTCGTCCTGGCTCCGCTCGGGCTCCACCGCCACGCTGATGACCGGCTCGGCAAAGGCGATGGTCTCCAGGAGCAGGGGGTGGTCCGGGTCGCACAGGGTGTCGCCGGTCACCGTCCACTTGAGCCCCGTGAGGGCCAGGATGTCGCCGGCCAGCGCCTCTTCCACCCGCTCCTTCTTGTCCGCGTGCACCCGCACGATGGCGGCGGGCTTTTCCAGCCGTTTGCGAGTGACGTTGGACAGCCGCCCCCCCGCGTAGGCCCCGGAGTAGACCCGCACGTAGGTGAGGACACGCCCCTGCTCCTGCTGGAGCTTGAAGGCCAGCGCCGCAAAGGGCGCCTTCACGTCGGCGGCCCGCTCCTCGGCCGCCCCGGTCTCGGGGTGGATTCCGTGGACCGGCGGCACGTCCACGGGGCTCGGGAGGTAGCCCACCACGGCGTCCAGGAGGAGCTGCACCCCCTTGTTGCGCAGCGCCGCTCCGCTCAGGACCGGCACCACGCGGTTGGCCACCGTGAGCCGGCGGATGACGGGGCGCAGGGCCTCTGCTCCGGGCCAGCGGCCCTCCAGGTAGGCCTCGGCCACCGCGTCGTCCAGGTTCCCCAGGGTCTCCAGGAGCCGGTCGCGGCCCCGGGCCAGGAGCGCTTCTTCCTCGTCCCCCCGCGGGGCACGGCGCACGGGGTGCGCTCCCAGGTCGGTCTCCTCCCACTCCACCGTCTCGCCGGTCAGCAGGTCCAGGCAGGCCCGAAACCCGGACTCGGCACCCACCGGCACCACCAGGGGCAGGGTGGTACCCCGTAGCCTCTGCTCCAGGCTGTGGACGCTCCGGTCGAAGTCGGCGCCCACCCGGTCCATCTTGTTCACGAAACACAGGCGGGGAACCTTGTAGTGCTCCGCCTGGCGCCAGATGGTCTCGGTCTGGGGCTCCACCCCGGAGACCGCGTCCAGCACCACCACCGCGCCGTCGAGCACCCGCAGGCTGCGCTCCACCTCCATGGTGAAGTCCACGTGGCCGGGGGTGTCGATGAGGTTGAGCTGGTGCTCCTGCCACTCCACCCGGGTGGTGGCCGCGGTAATGGTGATGCCCCGCTCCTGCTCCTGCTTCATCCAGTCCATGACCGCCTGGCCGTCGTGGACCTCGCCGATCTTGTGGGTGCGGCCGGTGTAGTAGAGGATCCGCTCGCTGATGGTGGTCTTGCCCGCATCGATATGGGCAAAGATCCCAAAGTTGCGGATCCGGTTCATGCGCCGGATGTCAGACATGGGGGGTTCCCTTCACTTTCGGTCCGCCGTCCACTGGGGGTCGGGGGTCAGGGGCTCGGAGATCTTCACGTGGCCGGCCAGGGTCTGCCGCTCCTCGCCCCCCACCAGGAGCTGCACCGAGCGGATGTCCGGCACGTTCTCCGCGAGGGTGTGGACCAGGGCGAAGACCGTGAGGAGCTCCCCCGACGCGCCCCCGGGGGAGAAGTCGCCCAGCGCCGGCTCGAAGTCCACCACCGCCAGACCCTCGGCGCCCAGGTAGGCGCGGCGCAAGCGGGTTCCCCGGGGCAGAACGGGGGCGCCACCCTCCTGCCGAGGGCCCTCCGCCAGGGCTTCGACCAGGGCGCCCAGCTTCTGCACCGCGTCGAGCCCGCCGGGAAGGCGGCGCGCCTCGGGGACGAGCCGCGTCCAGCGCGGGTCGGCAAAGTAGAGCGTCGCCTCCTGCCCGGCGGGTGCCGTGAGGCCCCGCAGGGGCACCTTCTCGATGGCGCGCCGGTCCACCCAGCCCAACCGCACCGCCACGGTGGCCGCCACCGCGAGGGCCACGAGCAGGAAGAGCACCCCGCCCGTCCACCCCCAGCCGCCCCAGCCCCGGGCTCGCCCCCGGGTGCGGCGCACCGTGCCGCGCGCGCGCGCCGGCTTCTCCCCAGCAGACCCAGCAGACATGCTCACCTCCTCCCAAAGGCGGGGCACTGTACCACAGCGCCGCCGCCCGATTCGAGGGTGACCGCCGCTTCTCCACCTGGACTCCCGCGGCCGTTCGGGATATACAGAGTCCCTTCTCGGGGCCCGGTGGCCCCGGTGTCCACCGACGCGCGGAGTGCCATGCCCACCCAACCCGCCCCTGCCGGGGCAGACCTGTTCGCCCAGGCCGTCAGCCCCCAGGTGCTCGACCTCAAGCCCTACGTGCCCGGCAAGCCCATCGAAGAGCTGCGGCGGGAGCGGGGGCTTTCCTCCATCGTCAAGCTCGCGAGCAACGAAAATCCCCTGGGGCCTTCCCCGGCCGCGGTGGCGGCCCTGGAGGCGCAGCTCGCGGGGCTCCACCGTTACCCCGACGGGTACGGTTTCGCCCTCAAGCAGGTGCTGGCCCGGCGCTGGGCGGTGGCACCCGAGAACCTGGTGCTGGGCAACGGCTCGTCGGAGATCCTGGAGATGGCGGTGCGCCTCCTGGTGCGGCCAGGCAAGGGGGTCGTGCTCGCGAGCCCCTCGTTCAGCATCTACGAGCTCGCCGCCCGGGCCCAGGGGGGAACCGTGCACCGGGTGCCCCTCCGGGACCACGCGGTGGACTTGGAGGCCGTGGCCGCTGTCGTGGACGCCGACACGGCCTTGGTGATCCTGGGCAACCCCAACAACCCCACGGGAACGATCTTTCGCCGGCTCGAGTGGGAGCGCTTCCTCGCGGCGGTGCCTCGCCGGGTGGGCATCCTCCTGGACGAGGCCTACGCGGAATACGCCGAGGACCCTGCCTTCCCCGTGGGCCGCGACTACCTGGACGAGGAGCGGCTCCTGGTGGTGGCGCGCACCTTCTCCAAGGCACATGGGCTCGCCGCCCTGCGCATCGGCTACGGCATCGCCCCGCGGCGCCTGGTGGACTACCTGAACCGGCTGCGCCTGCCCTTCAACGCCAACGGGCCGGCCCAGGCCGCGGCGGCCGCCGCGGCCGACGACGACGACCACGTGGAGCGCTCGCGCCGGGTCAATCGCCAGGGGTTGCAGCGGCTGGCGCGCTTCTTCGCGCAGCGGGGCGTACCTGCCGTGGCGAGCCAGGCCAACTTCCTCCTGGCCCGGGTGGGAGACGGGGATCGGTGCTTCGAGGCCCTGCTGGACCACGGGGTCATCGTGCGCAGCACCCGCAGCTTCGGGATGCCGGAGTGGATCCGGGTGACCGTGGGAACCCCCCAGGAGCTGGACCGTTTCGAGGCCGCCTTCGCCCGCGTGGCCGAGGCGGGAGGAGGTGTACCGTGATCATCGTGCTGCGCCCCGACCATCGGCCCGAGGACCGGCGCCAGCTCGTGGAGACCCTCAAGGCCCTGGGGCTGTCGGTGCACGAGTCGGCGGGGGAGAAGCGCACCATCCTGGGCGCCATCGGCGACGAGGACTCCCTGCGGGAGCTGCCCCTGGAGTCCATGCCCGGGGTGGAGCGGGTCATTCCCATCCTCAAGCCCTACAAGCTCGTGAGCCGGGAGTTCCGGGCCGAGGACAGCGTCGTCGACGTCCGGGGGGTGCCCATCGGCGGGCCCCTGGTCCAGATCATCGCCGGGCCCTGCTCCATCGAGGACCGGGGGCTCCTCCTGGAGACCGCCCGGGCCATTCGGGAGGCGGGCGCGACGCTTCTTCGCGGCGGCGCCTTCAAGCCCCGCACCAGCCCCTACGCCTTCCAGGGGCTCGGGGAAAAGGGGCTCGAGCTCCTGGCGGAGGCCCGGGAGCACGCGGGCCTGCCGGTGGTGACCGAGCTCATGGACCCCCGGGACACCCTGCTCGTGGCGCGCTACGCGGACGTGGTCCAGATCGGCGCCCGCAACATGCAGAACTTCCGACTCCTCAAGGAGGTCGGAAATCTGGAGAAGCCCGTCCTCATCAAGCGGGGAATGTCGGCTACCCTGACCGAGTGCCTCATGAGCGCCGAGTACGTGGCCGCCCAGGGCAACCGGAGGGTGATCCTGTGCGAGCGGGGCATCCGCACCTTCGAGACAGCCACCCGCAGCACCCTGGACCTGTCCGCGGTCCCTGTGCTCAAGTCCCAGACCCACCTTCCGGTCATCGTGGACCCGAGCCACGCCGCCGGGCGCTTCGAGCTCGTGGCCCCCCTGGCCAAGGCGGCGCTGGCCGCCGGGGCCGACGGGCTCATGATCGAGGTTCACGCGCGGCCCGAGCAGGCGCTGTGCGACGGCAACCAGAGCCTGAAACCCGAGCGCTTCGCCCGGCTGGTGGCCGAGCTGGCCGCGGTGGCCCGGGCGGTGGGGCGCGAGCTCGGCCGGCCGCCGGAGCGCGCGCCGTGAGCCGCACCCTGGCGCTGGTGGGGCTGGGGCTCATCGGTGGGAGCCTCGCCGCCTCCCTCAAGACCCGCAACGCCCCCTGGCGGGTGCGCGCAGCGGACCGGCGCAGGAGCGCGCTGGACTACGCCCTGGACCGGGGAATGATCGACGAGGCCGCCCCGAGCGCATCGGCGGCCGCCGAGGGCGCCGACCTGGTGGTGCTCGCGACGCCGGTGCAGGCGATCCGGGCGTCCCTTCGGGAGGTGGGGCCGGGGCTTCGGCCCGGCCAGGTGGTCACCGACGTGGGGAGCACCAAGGCCGGCATCCTCCGGGAGGCCCGGGAGGTGCTGCCGGCGGGCGTTTCCTTCGTGGGCGGGCACCCGGTGGCCGGCACCGAGCGCTCCGGGGTGGAGAGCGCCGTACCGGGGCTCTTCGAGGGGCGCACCTGCGTTCTTACCCCCACCGACGATTCCGACCCCCGAGCCGTGGAAGCCGTCACGGACCTGTGGCACGACCTGGGCGCCCAGGTCGTGTGCATGGCGCCCGAGACCCACGACCGGGTCTTTGCCCTGGTGAGCCACCTCCCCCACGCCCTGGCCTACGGCCTCGTGGACACCGTGGCCGGCGAGCTGGAACCCGAGCAGGCGGCTCTCGCGGGCGGATCGCTCCGGGATTTCGCCCGGGTCACCTCCGGCTCACCCGTGGTCTGGAGAGAGATCTTTCTGGAGAATCGCGACGCCCTCCTCTATGCCCTGGACGCCTTTGCCGGGCGCATCCGGGTGCTGCACGACGCGGTGAGCCGGGGCGACGCCGAAGCCCTGGACCGCCTTCTGCGGCGCGCCACCGAGACGGGAGACCCTTCGTGGAGACGGTAACCTTGGCTCCTCCTGCCCCCCTGAGGCGCGACCTCCGGGTGCCGGGCGACAAGTCGGTGTCGCACCGGGCGCTGCTCTTTGCCGCCCTGGCCCAGGGCGAATCGCGCATCGAGGGCCTCCAGGCCGGGCTCGACGTAGCGGCGACCCGCCGGGCCCTCGAGCACCTGGGGGTCGCCATCCGGGACGAGAAGGGGGTCGTCGCGGTGGAAGGGGTCGGCGTGGGGGGGCTCGCCGAGCCCGGCGATGCCATCGACTGCGCCAACTCGGGCACCACCATGCGGCTCCTGGCCGGGGTGCTCGCGGGCCATTCCTTTCTCTCGGTGCTCACGGGGGACGCCTCCCTTCGGCGGCGCCCCATGGCCCGGGTGCTCGACCCCCTGCGGGAGATGGGGGCCCTGGCCCTGGGGCGGCAGGAGGACACCCGGGCGCCCCTGGTGCTCCGGGGGGGGAGCCTGCGGGCTCTGACCTGGCTCCTGCCCGTGGCCAGCGCCCAGGTGAAGAGCGCGGTACTCCTGGCGGGCCTCCACGCCCGGGGAACCACCTGGGTGGAGGAACCCGAGCTCAGCCGGGACCACACCGAGCGCATGCTCGCCGCCATGGGGGCCGAGGTGCTCCGCGAGGGCCGCCGGGTGGGCGTGCGGGGCCACCCCCGCCTTCGCGCGGGGGAGCTCGCCGTGCCCGGAGACCCGTCCTCGGCGGCCTTCTGGGTAGCGGCGGCGCTCCTGGTGCCGGGCTCCCGGGTGCGGGTGCGGCAGGTGAGCCTCAACCCCACCCGCATCGGGTTCCTCCACATCCTCCAGCGCATGGGCGCCCCGCTCTCCATCGAGCCCACGGGGGACGCCTGCGGCGAGCCCGTGGGCGACGTGGTGGCCGAGCACGGCCCCCTCCGGGGGGTCTCGGTGGACCCCGCCGAGGTTCCCTCGGCCATCGACGAGTTTCCCGTGCTCGGGGCGGTGGCGGCCGTGGCCCGGGGCGAGACCGAGGTGCGGGGCGCGGAAGAGCTGCGGCACAAGGAGTCGGACCGCATCGACACCCTGGCCGGCGAGTTGCGAAAGGCGGGAGTCGCGGTGGAGACCTTTGCCGACGGGATGCGGATCTCGGGGGGCAGGCCCTTGCGCCCGGCCCGGTTCCAGAGCCACGGCGACCACCGCCTGGCCATGGCCCTGGGGGTGCTCGCCCTGGCCATCCCCGGAGGGGGCGAGGTGGAGGGGGCCGACGCCGCCAGCGTGTCCTACCCCGGCTTCTGGAAAGAGCTCCTGCAGGGATAGCCGTGGGCAAGCCAATGGCATAGTCTCGACCGTAGGGGCGAGGCATGCGTCGCCCCTCCCACGCGCGGCGCCCACACGATTCCCCCAAGCCGCTCCACATACCATGCGTATCGGGAGACCTCACCCGTGTCCGACATCGAGAAGGAGCACAAGAAGAGGGGATTCTTCGGCCGCCTGTTTCGCAGGGGTCCCGCAGACGAGCAGGACGCCTCCGGGAAACCCCCTGCCGAGGCCCCCGCCGAATCCGAGGCACAGCTGCCGGCGGAGCCCGAGACCAAAACGGCGGAGCAACCGGCCGCCGGGAGGGAGCCGCAGCGCC
>JBFLZB010000017.1 GCA_040756475.1 Thermodesulfobacteriota bacterium | reverse complement strand
GCTCGAGCGCCGCCGCCACCTGTGTCACCGCTTCTTCCACCTCGGGGCTCAGCTCCTCGCCGAACTGGCAGGGAAGCCGCGCGGTGATGCCCCAGAGCTCCCAGGGGGGAAAGGGAGCCACCGTGCCCAGGGCTTCCAGGGCCCGCAGCACGGTGCCGGCGTCGAGCTGGTGGAACGAAGGGGCAAACCATGTCGAGCCCCGGTCGAACCGGCGCACCTCCCCGGGACGGTCGCCCACCGCGGCGTCCACCAGGACGAACCGCTCGGCCCGGGGCAGCACGTCGGCGAGGCCGAAGAGGTCCCCCTCCCACTCGGCCACGTACACCCGGGGTTCGGCGGCGAACGCCCGGGCGAGCCGGCGGGCCACGTGGATACCGGCTCCGTCGTCGCCGGCGATGGGGTTTCCGATCCCGATGACGGCGATCCGGGCCCGGCGGGCCTGGCTCAATCCACGCGCTTCCACTGGTACGCGCAGCGCTCGGCGCCCCGGGTCGCCCCCACGGGTTTCAGGCGCGTCTTCCCCATGTGGGAGAGGTAGCCCCCCAGATAGTTGAAGAAGAGGACGCACAGCTCCCCTCCCAGCTCCACCTTCTCCCGGGCGCACAGGTCGCGCAGCACGCAGCCCCCGATCTCCACGCTGAGGCTGTCTCCTTCGGCGCGGGCGGAGAGCTCCCACGCGGGATGGAACTCGCGCCGGGCCAGCTCCAGGGCTTCCGGCAGGTTGCGGGGCGGCTGGTACCGGGGCAGCTGGTTCGCCAGGGTGCGCCCGGCGATGGTCCCCACCACGGGCAGGCCGTTGCCCATGATGTCCTTGAGCACCCAGGCCACGGAGAGCAGCCGAACACCCAGGTCCGCCAGGCCTCCGGCCCGGTCCTCGGGCACGTGGACGCGCGGTCCGCCGTTCCCGGTGAGCAGGCCCGCGAGGCGCAGGGCGTAGGGATCGTGGTAGAAGCTCTCCGAGAGGGGGAGCTCCCCGTGGGAGATCGCCGTGGCCGGGCAGATCTCGGAGCAGCTCAGGCACCCGAAGCACTCCCGGGGTTCGCTCACCCGGGGCAGGTCGGCCGCGGCGTCGAAGGTGAAGACGCCGGTGGGGCAGGCGTCGGCGCACAGGCTGCATCCCACGCAGGCCTTCTCGTCTATCGAGACGGTGATCATGGCGCGGTCCTCCTCGAGATGGTCCGAAGGGTTCGGCCCCCCCGGCGCACCTCCACCTCCAGGGGCATCCGCCCAGCCAGGTGGGTGGCGCAGGCCAGGCAGGGGTCGTAGCAGCGCAGGGCGAACTCCATCCCGTTCAGGAGCAGGTTGTCGTCGCCGCGGCCCGCGAAGTGGCCCCCTACGGAGGTCACGGCGTGGTCCATGGCGTCGTAGTTGTTCTGGGTGGCGACGATCAGGTTCACGGCCGTCAGCTTGCCCTGGGCGTCGGCGGTGTAGTCGTGCACCAGGAGACCCCGGGGTGCCTCGATGGCGCCGGCGTAGCGACCCGCCCGGATCTCCACGGGGATGGCCAGGGGCCCGCCCTGGAGCTCGACGGGGATGCGGGCCATGCGCTCGGCGCAGTGGAGCATCTCGATCCAGCGGGCCTCCACGTTGTCCAGGGCGCACGCCTGCGGCCCCTGGCGCTCGCGAAAGGCCTGGAGCTTCTGGTCGGCGAGCGGGGTGGAGAGCGACGCGCTCACCCGCAGCCGGGCCAGCGGGCCCACGAAGAAGCTTGCCTCGGGGGTTCCCCGCAGGCGCACGGTCTTCATGTAGGAGCCCGGCACCGCGTGCTCCACCAGGTGCTCGGCGTAGGCGGCGGGGGCAAACCGGCGCTCCGGCCCGTGGGAGCCGGCGGGGACCACGATCTCGCCGCCCAGGAAGGTGTGCCGCCCGTCCCGGGCAAAGGCCAGGGGCGGGTAGGGAATCGCCAGCCGGTCGCGCAGATCGGCCAGGGCGGCGAGCCCCTTTTGCAGGACGGCTCCCAGCTCTGCGAGCAGCGCCAGGGCCTCGGCGCCCCACCCGGCGATGGTCTCCAGGTCCTTGGGCGCGGGTCGGAAGCTCATCCCCCCGGGGATCACGGTCACCGGGTGGATCCCCCGGCCTCCCACGACCTCCACGGTGCGCTGGCCCAGGCTTCGCAGCCGCAGGATCTTCTTGGCGAGGTCGGGGTCTGCGACGAGCAGGTGGAAGACGTTTCGCGTCTCGGGCGGGGCTCCGATCCCCAGGAAGAGGTCCGGGCCCGAGAGCACGAAGTTGCTCAGGGCGTGGGAGTGGAGGATGTGCCCGGCGTACAGCAGCTCCCTAAGGAGCGCCGCGTCGGCGGGAGGGGCGACCCCCAACCCCCCCTCGATGGCGGTTACCGAGGCCAGGTGGTGGGCAGCGGGGCAGACGCCGCACAGGCGCGCCGTCATGAGGGGCATCTTGGAGAGCTCCATCCCCAGGAGCAGTTTCTCGAAGCCCCGGATCTCGAGGACTTGGAGGTGGCCCTTGGTCACCGCGCCCTGGTCGTCCAGGTCCAGGGCGATGCGGGCGTGGCCCTCGATGCGGGTCACCGGGCTGACGACGATGGTCTGTCCCATGGCGTTTCCTCTTCTCATCCGGTTCGAGCTGGCGGTTGCGGTGCCCCCCATGGGCCGTGCTCGGGCGCGCGCCGGGCGGTCATCGCCCCCCGATCCATTCGCGCAGCTCCACCGTGGGCTTCTTGTAGAGCACCGGGGAGGCCAGGGCGTAGGCGTAGAACGTGGCGGCGTTCTCCTCGAAATAGGCCTTGACCGCGGACGGCTCGAGCCCGGTGAGCTTGTGCATCCGCGTGGCCACGAGGTTTCGCAGGTCCAGGTGGGGCTCGGTAATCACGTCCAGCGAGGGACCCGCGCACCCGGCGCAGGCCGTGCCGGCCGCCGGACAGGGCGCCTTGCACCGGTTGAGGGTGACCGATCCCAGGCAGACCACCCCCTGGCTGAGGAAACACACGTCGGGCTCCTCGGCCGTGACGGCGCCCTTGCGCAGCGCCACTCCCGGGCGCTTGCGCATCTTTCGCGTGCACTCGGAGCAGACGGTCTTCTCGGTCAAGGGGGTGCCCTTGCCGCCCAGGAGGGCGCCGAGCCCCGCGGCGATGAAGTAGGGATGGGGTGCGCACCCGGGGAGGTAGAAGTCCACGGGGACCACTTCGTCGATGGGTACCACGCTCTCTTCCAGGGGCACCGCGGCGGCATCCGGGCCGGGTCCGCCGGCGTTGGTGGGACCCTCCCGGTACACGGTTTCCATCACCGCGTCTTTGCCGTAGAGCCATCCCAGCCCCGAAGGTCCCCCGTAGACGGCGCAGCTCCCGAAGGCCACCAGCGTCTTTACGCTCTCGCGCATGCGCAGCAGGCACTCCCGGTCGTGATCGCTGCGCACCGCCCCCTCCACGATGCCGATGTCGGCCTCGGGATAGCCCTTCTCGTCGGCGAGCACCGGCAGCCGCACGAACTGGGCGTGCTCGGCCAGGTTGACGAGCTTCTCGTGCAGGTCCACCACCGCCACGTGGCAGCCGGAGCACCCCGAGAGCCACTCGGTGGAGATGCGCGCCTTCATGGCTTCACCTCCCAGATCATGTCCTTGAGGCACGCGTTGGGCCCGGCGTGCGCGATTTCGAGCTTCACCGTGGTCCCCGGCATCACCCGCTCCATCGCCCCGGCGAAGACCCCGTGGGCCATGTAGCAGAGCAGTTGCTTCTGCTCGTGGGCGTAGCGAAACAGGGCGTTTCGGACCATGCAGGTGTGAAAGACCAGCCGCAGGCGCCGGGTGGAGCCTTCCTGCTGCAGTGCGCTCTCTCGTGCCCCGGCAAAGGGCTCGAAGTCCCACCGGATGCCCTTGGCGGCCAGGGCCGCCCGCAGAATCTCCAGGGCCCGGTAGGGATCGCTGGTGGTCTCGGCTCCCTCTACGGCCTCGATCCCGAACTTCTTCCCGGCCAGGAGGCCGAAGGAGAGGCTTCCCCGGCCCAGGTTCTGCTCGGCCCCGTGGGCCAGGGCCCCCAGGAAGTAGGATGCCTTGTGGAGGGTCTCCAGTTGTCGATCCACGGCGTATGCCTCCTCTCGTTCCAGCGGGTCAGGCTTCGGGGCCTTCGGCCGGGCGCGTCACCACGCCCAGGATCTCCCGGGTCAGGGAGAGCAGGTGCAGGGCGATGGTCGCCGAGGTGGCCCCGGAGTCGGCGACGGCCAGGAGGGCTACGTCCTCCGTCACGGGGGTGATGAAGATCTGCCGGTCCCGGGCGGCCACGTGGCCCAGCTGCAAGGGCCCCATCTCGAAGTCCTGCCGCGCCCGGTGCAGCGCGGGGAGCACCGCGGCCGCGAAGGCGCCGAGGGACTCCTCCAGCGCCCGGGAGTCGAGGGTGGAGACCAGGACCAGGCCGTCGGGGTCCACCAGGACGAGGCCGCGGATGTCGCGGACCCGGACCAGGACCGCCATGAGGACCTCGTGGAGTTGTCGGGCCCGCTGGGCGAACATGGCTAGACGAGCCTCGTGAGCTCTTGGGCGGCGCGCTTCATGTCGAGCAGCACCATGCCCAGCTTGGCGTTGGCCCCGGCGATGGCTTCGAGCACCGCCTCGGGACCCGCCTGCATCAGGATGATGTAGCCGGCGTTCCCCTTCACGTACACCTGCTCCAGGGTTCCCCGCTGGAGCTCCTGGGCGGTGCGCTCCCCCAGGGAGAGGAGGGCCGCCGCCATGGCGGAGACCCGGTCCTCGTCGGTTCCGGCCGGGAGCACGGAAGACAGGACCAGGCCGTCGGTGCTCACCATGGCCGCCCCTTCCAGGTCGGGGGTGTTGGTCACCAGGGTGCGCATCACCTGCTGCATTTGTTCGGCTCGGGTCGCCATGGGTCTGCTCCTTTGGTCGTGCGGGTGGAACGGGTTACGGGGTCTCGATCAGAGCCCTCACGCGGGGTGGGTTCTTCGCGTAGGTCACGACGCATTCCCTGCGAGCTCCCGGAGCCGATCGGAAAAGCCCCAGCAGCCGTCGGAATCGGGAGCCACGACACACCAGTCGAGCGTGGCCGGGAGGGCGCCCATCCAGTGCTGGGTCTCGCTGCCGGCGCACTCCCGGGGAACCAGGGCCGCGTGGGCGGAGCGCACCAGCGTCTCGAAGAGAAAGCGGTGCCGCTTGGAGATGCCCAGGAAGACCAGGGAGAGGATGCCCCCCGCCTCGGGGTAGATGCGCACAAAGGAGGGGCCGGTGGCCGAAAGGAGGTCGGCAGGCGGCTTGGCCCCCGCCACCTTCGCGAGGCGTCGTACCTCGGCGGCGGCCTGGTCCCAGCCTGCCTCGGGGGGCCAGGCCACTACGACCTGCACGGCCTCGCCCCAGCGGGCGGTGACCTGACGCCACCAGGGCTCCTCCCCGGGCGGACCCCCATCCGGCACGGGCTCCGCCGCTGCCGGCGCAGGGGCCTGCTCGGAGGTTCCCGAAGGCACCTCCCGCGCCGGAACCGGTGCCGCGACGCCGGCAGCGAGCTCCTCGGCCACTTCCTGCTGGATCGTGGCCAGCTCGTCCCACAGCCGGTCGTGTGCGGGGCTGTCCCAGGCGAGGGCTCCCTCGGCCGGCACTTCCGCGGGCTCCTCCGCCTCCTCCGGCGGCAACGCGGGAGGGGCGCCCTCGCCCTCGTCCTTCCGGCGGGCCGACTCCATGAGCAGGTGCATGGTGGGCACGTGAATGTTGGGCGGGAACGTTCCTGCCTCCGCCGCGTCCACGCTCTCGAAGCTTCCCCCCGTCCACTGGGCGATTTCGAAGAACGCATCCTGCCCCCCCGCGCTCGGGGTCGAGGCGTGGGTGAGGGCGCCCTGCTCGAAGACCAGGGTGCCCCGGCGGTCGCCGAAGCTCACCCGCAGGATGCGGCTCCGGCCGCTCAGGCACAGCAGCTGGGTCACGTCGAACAGGTCGAACCCCGAGACGTGTCCCGACAAGGCCGGCGCGATGGTCCCGCTGAGCTTCATGTCGCCCCGGGCTCTGCCGCCGGCACGCGTTGCCTTCCCATTCCCCTCTCCCCTGTCCACCCAGCCCGGCACCGGGAGGTCTCGCGGCCGCCGTTGCCCGGAGGGCACGGGAATAGATCGGCACAACGAGCCGCAACTTAACGGGGATTGTGGGAAGAAACGCACGATACGTCGAGGCGGGGCCGCGAGGGAGGCAGGGCGAGATGGACCCCTCGAGGAGGGCCCCCCCCCCGGGGGACGGCTGCTGCTGGGGCTATCGATGCCGCAGGCGGCGGCGGATGGCGCGGGTGCGCGCGTCCTCGATCTTGCGGAGCTGGCGCAGTTGGTGGGCCTGGAGTCGCATCTGGTTCTGGAAGCGCATCTGCTCCAGCTCCATCTCGCGCCGGTGCTCGGCTTCCTCCGGGTCTTCGGCCGAGGACGCCAGCCGGTGGGGCTCTGTTGCCCCGAGGGCGGCCTGGGGGTCGCCTCGCCGGTGGCTCAGGGCCCGGCGCTGTGCCGCCGTGAGCTGTTCGGGGGTGATGCGCTCGAGGGCCTCCTCGCGCTTGTCCAGGCACAGGTCCGCCTCGTCGTCCTGGAGAACCGAGGCGCCCAGGTTGAGCCAGAAGTAGGCCTCCTCGAAGTTCTGGGGGACCCCGGTACCGTCCAGGTACATCCACCCCAGCCCGCACTCGGAGAGGGCATGGCCCTGGGCGGCCCCTCGCTGGAACCACTCCACGGCCTTGCGTGGGTCGGCTTCCACGCCGCTGCCGGTCGCGTAGGCCACCCCCAGGTCGAAGTGTGCCGCGGCGTACCCCTGCGCGGCTGCCCGGGCGAGCCAGATCACCGCCTTGCGCGGATCCGCCTCCACCCCGAGCCCCTCGGAGTAGGCCAGACCCACCTGGTACTGTGCCTCGGCGAGCCCCTGGTCCGCGGCCCGGAGAAACCACCGGAAGGCCTCCGTGGAGTCGCCCTCCAGCTCACAGGCAACGGCGTAGTCGCACTGCTCCTGCGCCCCTCCGGCCTCGGCTGCCTGGCGCAATGCCTCGATGCCCGCCGGGCCCGTCCGGCCTTCCGCCCCGGCCGACGCTGCGCCCCAAAGGAAGAGAAGGACCCCAACGGTCTTCCAAATCCGCATCGTTGCATGTCTCATCGCCGCCTCCTTTCCCGATCATCACGATGGAAACATAAGCACGATCGGGTGAGGATGCCCCGCCGAACCGCCGCCCGCGATCCGACGGAAGGGCCGGGAGCCGGGCCCTCACTGCCCCAGGAGCCGCAGGTCGTCGTAGTAGGCCACGGCCCGTTCCCCCGTCTGGTCGGTGTCGGTCATGAGGGCCACGGCCCCGGCCCGGGGCGGGTCCTCGCCGAAGGCGGCGCGGAAGTCCTCCACCAGGTTGCGGCGCTCCTCCACCCATCGGCCCACGTCCTCGGGGCCGGACCGGACCGCGATCATCACGGCGTTGCCCGTGAAGGGATTGGCCACGGGCTCATCCAGGGGAACGTCCGTGGCCCAGATGTAGACCAGGCTCCGGGTGCGGGGGAAGAACCAGTGGGGGAAGACCACGTAGACCCGGGCGGGGTAGTCGTCGCCGCTCCTGCGGGTGGGGTCGCTGGCCGCGACGAGGCCTTCGACCTTCCAGCGCCAGGCGAGGACCGGGTACTCCCGGGGGTCGAAAGCCACCTCGTAGACGAGCCCCGAGGCGGTTCCCTCGCTCTCGGCCCGGAGGACCCGGTTGCCGTTGTCCGGCACCACCTCGTAGCGGGTGTGGCCGTGGAAGGACCGCTCCTTCCACCCCCGCCGCAGGCCCTCCTCGAAGTCGTCCACGAGAAGGGTCGGGGAGGCTGCGGAGGCGGCCGGAGCGAGGAGGAGGGCGAGGAGGACCAGGAGGGCGACCCTGGTCCTCAAAGGACCCAAAGGACCCAAGGGACGAAAGGGTGGAAGAGGCACCGAAGGAGCTCCGACGGTGCTCTCTCTACCCATGCGTCCCATCGGTCCCATGACACCCCTGCATGGGGGCCCCTACACCCGCTTCACCCCCCCTTGCAGCACCTTGATGTAGTTCGCCCGCTCGAAGGCGGCGGGGTTGGGGCTCCTGGAGAGGTTCATGCAACCCCGCATCTGGGCCACGGACTCGTACCCGTGGGCCTCCATCCACGCGGAGAGCTCGTCGCGGACCTTCGTCAGGTGGGCGGGGCCGTTCCTGAGTAGGGCCGAGACCATCTGGACCCCGTGGGCGCCCGCCATGATGGCCTTGACCGCGTCGGCGGCGGTGTGAGCCCCGCCGGTGGCCCCCAGGCTCAGATTCACGCGGCCCGAGAGGATCGCGAGCCACCGAAGCCTCAGGAGGAGCTCCGATGAGTCGGAGAGCCGAAGCTTCGGAACCACTTCGAGGGCTTCCGGGTCGATCTCGGGTTGATAGAAGCGGTTGAAGAGCACCAGGCCGTCGGCGCCCGTCTCTTCGAGCCGCTTCGCCATGTGGGGCAGTGACGAGAAGTAGGGTGAGAGCTTCACGGCCACCGGGATGCGCACCGCGGTCTTCACGGCCCTGGCCGCCCGGACGATCCGGTCCTCCACCGTTGATCCCGCGACGTCGGGATCGGCTGCGACGAGGTAGACGTTGAGCTCCAGGGCGTCCGCCCCGGCCTCCTGGCACAGGCGTGCGTAGTCGACCCATGTGCCGTCGGAGACGCCGTTGAGGGAAGCGATCACGGGTACTCCCGCCGCCTCCTTCACCTTGCGGACGATTTCCAGGTACCGGTCGGGACCGATCACACGGTACTCGTCGCGCCGGGGGAAGTAGGTGAGGGCCTCTGCAAAGGTGCCCTCCGCGGCCTCAACGTCCTGCACTTCCCGAAACTGCTCGTTCTCGATCTGCTCCTCGAAGAGGCTGGGGAGCACAAGCGCCGGTGCTCCGGCATCTTCGAGGCGCTTGGCGGTGCCCAGATCGTCGGTCAGGGGCGAGGCCCCGGGGATGAGCGGGTTGGAGAGCTTCAGCCCCAGATAGGTGGTGGACAGATCCATCGGCGCACTCCTTTGTCGATCGGGACCCGGCGAAGGGAAGGCAAGGGGGGCTACGCTCCCCCGGTGCTTTGGCCCACGTGGAGCTTGGCGAGCTGTTCGTACAGGTTCCACTGGCTCGTCACCCCCGCCTGGGCGCAGCCCAGCAGCGCCTTGGCCCGCTCCGGATCCAGGTCCCGCAGCATCCGGTAGCGGGTTTCGTTGTAGATGTAGTCCTCGAGGTCGATCTTTGGGGCCCCCGAGTCGAGCTGCAAGGGATTCTTGCCCTGGAGCCGCAGCCGCGGGTCGAAACGGTAGAGCGGCCAGTGCCCCGAGTCCACCGCGAGCTTCTGCTGCTCGGGCCCCTGGGCCAGGTCATAGCCGTGGGCGATGCACGGGCTGTAGGCGATGATGAGAGAGGTGCCGGGGTAACTCTCGGCCTCGGCGAAGGCCTTCACCGTCTGCTGATCCTTGGCGCCGAAGGCCACCTTCGCCACGTAGACGTGGCCGTAGGTCATGGCCATGAGGCCCAGGTCCTTCTTGTACATCCCCTTGCCGGCAGCCGCGAACTTGGCCGCCGCGCCCATGGGGGTCGACTTGGACATCTGTCCGCCGGTGTTGGAGTACACCTCGGTGTCCATGACCAGGATGTTCACGTCCCGTCCCATGGCCAGCACGTGGTCGAGGCCCCCGTACCCGATGTCGTAGGCCCAGCCGTCGCCCCCGAGCACCCAGACGCTCTTCTTCACCAGGTATTCGGAGAGGTCCAGCAGCCGCTTGGCCTCGGCCGACCGGAGCTTCTTGAGCTTGGCCTGGAGCTCGGCCACCCGCGCCCGCTGGGCCGCGATGCCGGCCTCGTCGGTCTGGTCGGCGGTGAGAAGCGCCTGCACCAGCTCGTCGCCGACCTTGCGGGCCAGGGCCCGAAGGAGCTCCGCCGCCTGCTCGTGGTGCTTGTCCACCGCCAGGCGCATGCCAAAGCCGAACTCGGCGTTGTCCTCGAAGAGCGAGTTCGACCAGGTGGGCCCACGGCCTTCGGCGTTGGACGTGTAAGGGGTGGTGGGCAGGTTGCCGCCGTAGATCGACGAGCAGCCCGTGGCGTTGGCGATCATCATCCGGTCGCCGAAGAGCTGCGTCATGAGCTTGATGTAGGGCGTCTCCCCGCAGCCCGCGCAGCAGCCCGAGAACTCAAAGAGCGGTTCCAGCAGTTGCGTGCCCTTGACGTCGGTCTTGACCGTAGTCCGGTCCACGTGGGGCAGGGTCAGGAAGAACGCCCAGTTCTCCCTCTCCGTCTCCCGCAGCGGGAGCTGGGGTTCCATGTTGATGGCCTTGCGGCTGGGGTTGGCCTTGTCCTTGGCCGGACAGGTCATGACGCATACCCTGCACCCGGTGCAGTCCTCGGGGGCCACCTGGATCGTCCACTTCAGGCCCTTGTGGTCCTTGGCCTTGGCGTCGGCGCTCTTGAAGGTCGCCGGGGCCTCGGCCAGCAGCGCCGCGTCGTACACCTTGGGCCGGATGGTGCCGCTCGGGCAGACGAAGGAGCACTTGCCGCACTGGATGCAGATCCCCGGCTCCCACACCGGGATGTCGAGCGCGATGTTGCGCTTCTCCCACCGGGTGGTGCCCACCGGCCAGGTGCCGTCCACCGGGAAGGCGCTCACCGGCAGGTCGTCGGCCTTGAGCGCCATCATGGCGCCTTCGACCTTGCGCACGAACTCCGGGGCCTTGGCCGAGATGATCGGCGGCCGGTAGCAGGTGGAGGTGGTCTTCTTGGGGACCTTGATCTCGTGGAGGTTCGCCAAGGTCTCGTCCACCGCCTCGAAGTTCTTCTGAACCACGGCCTCGCCCTTCTTGCCGTAAGTCTTCTCGATCGACTCCTTGATCTTGGCGATCGCCTCGCCCCGGGGCAGTACGCCCGAGATGGCAAAGAAGCAGGTCTGCATGATCGTGTTGATGCGGGTGCCCATGCCGGTCTTCTTGGCTACGTCGTAGGCGTCGATCACGTACAGATTGAGCTTCTTGGCGATGATCTGTTCCTGCACCTCGCAGGGCAGGTGGTCCCAGGCGGCCTCGGCGCCCATGGGGGCGTTGAGAAGGAAGGTCGCGCCCGGCGCGGCGAAGCCCAGCACGTCGTACTTCTCGAGGAAGCTGTAGGCGTGGCAGGCGACGAAGCTCGCCTGCTTGACAAGGTAGCTCGAGCGGATCTGGCGGGGCCCGAAGCGCAGGTGCGACACGGTGACGCCGCCGGACTTCTTGGAGTCGTAGACGAAGTAGCCCTGGGCGAAGTTGTCGGTCTCCTCGCCGATGATCTTGATCGAGTTCTTGTTCGCGCCGACGGTGCCGTCGGCCCCGAGTCCCCAGAAGACGCAACGCACCACGTCCTTGGGCTCGATGGCGAAGTCGGGATCGAAGGAGAGGCTGGTGTTCGAAACGTCGTCGGTGATGCCCACGGTGAAGTGGTTCTTGGCCTTCTTCTTCTTGAGCTCGTCGAACACAGCCTTGACCATGGCGGGGCTGAAGTCCTTGGAGGAGAGGCCATAGCGGCCGCCGATGATCCGCAGGTCGCCGGCCCTACCGGCCTCCACGAGCGCCGTCACCACGTCCTGGTACAGGGGCTCGCCGGTGGCGCCGGGCTCCTTGGTGCGGTCGAGCACGGCGATCGCCCGCGCCGACTTCGGGAGTGCCGCGCTCAGGTGCTTGACCGAGAACGGCCGGAAGAGGCGCACCTTCAACAACCCCACCTTCTCGCCCTTGCCCGCGAGGTACTCCACGGTCTCATGGGCCACGTCGGCCCCCGAGCCCATCATCACGACCACCCGCTCGGCCTTGGGGTCTCCAACGTAATCGAAGAGCTTGTACCTGCGGCCCGTGAGCTTCGCGAACCGGTCCATGGTCTCCTGGACCACGCCGGGACAGGCTGCGTAGAAGGGGTTGCAGGCCTCTCGAGATTGGAAGAACGTGTCGGGATTTTGGGCCGTGCCGCGGATCTTGGGCCGGTCCGGGGAGAGCGCCCGCTCCCGGTGGGCGCCGATGAGCTCCTCGTCCATCATGGCCAGGAGGTCGGCGTCGGTGAGCTCCTCGATCTTCGCCACCTCGTGGGAAGTGCGGAAGCCGTCGAAGAAATGGAGGAACGGCACCCGGGCCTGGAGGGTGGCGCTGTGGGCGACGCACGCCAGATCATGGGCCTCCTGCACCGAACCGGAAGCGAGCATGGCGAACCCGGCCTGGCGGGCGGCCATCACGTCGGAGTGATCGCCGAAGATGGAGAGCGCCTGGCTGGCCAGGGTCCGGGCCGAGACGTGCATGGTGAACGAGGTCAGCTCGCCCGCGATCTTGAACATGTTGGGAATCTTCAGGAGCAGCCCCTGGCTGGCCGTGAAGGTCGTGGTGAGCGCGCCGGCCTGGAGCGCGCCGTGCACCGCCCCGGCGGCGCCCCCCTCGGACTGCATCTCGGTCACCTGGGGCACGGTACCCCAGACGTTTTTCGAGCCCTTCGCAGACCACTCGTCTGAGAACTCCCCCATGCCCGACGACGGCGTGATGGGGTAGATGGCGATCACCTCGCTCAAGCGGTGGGCCACAGAGGCTACGGCCTCATTGCCTTCGATGGTGATCTGGCGGCGGGTGGACATCGTGCTCCTCCTCGTTCGAGACGTGGGGTGTGGGAAGATCGGTCTGGCGGACGGCGTTCGCGCGGCGGCACCCGGGAGGGCGGCGCACCGGGACAGGGTACCGGCTTTTAGCACCCGGCCCCTTCTTTAGCAATAATAAAGAAGTTTAGTTTCGCTAAAACGGGCCGGATTGTCCCCCTCGTGCCGCGGCTCCCGCCTCGGAGAGCGCTCGGGGCTCGGGCCGGCGGGAAGGGCTCAGGTCGGGGGGTGGTACGGATTTCGGTACCACGCCAGTGCCTCGGTTGCGGCGGGAAACGGCCGCCGGTGGCCGACCATCTCTCGCAGCAGAGACAGGCTCTCCTCCCACTGGGCCCCCGCCCGGAGGAGCTCGGCCTGGAGGAGAACCTGCTGCTCGCGCACCCAACGGGCCAGGGTGTCGTCGCTCGGGAGCCTTTCGAAGGCGCTCGGTTGGCCTGCCATGACCACCTCCTCTGCTGGGGCTGCTGCGGGCCCGAGTCGGGCGCGGGCAGCACGCGGCAAGCAGCCTATATACCCTGGACCCCCCGGAGCATCAAGCCGCAATCGAACCGATCGCGGGGCTACCGTCGGCACGGGTCGGCTTGACAGGGTAGGGGGGGCTGCTTAACCTGAGCGTCGTGGTGAAAACCGAATTTCTCGGAGAGGAGGTGAGCCCTGATGAAGCGCTTCATGATCCCCCGGGTCGCCCACTGCAGCGAGGGGTGCCCTCGAAGGTCCTGGGCACGACGGTAAACGGCCCGTAACGGCACTACCGCAGAATCGAGGCTCCCCCGGCCGCGGCCGGGGGAGCGTCCGTTTCTGGCGCCCGCCTCGGCGCGTCTGTTTTCGGGAGCCGACCATGGACTTCGTGCGCCTCGCGCTTCCCCCCGCTTTCGGTTTTCTCATCGGTTTTGCCACCAATGCCCTGGCCATCCGGATGCTCTTTCGGCCCTATCGAGAGGTCCGGGTCCTGGGACTTCGCTTCCACGGCATGATTCCCCGCCGGAAAGCGGACATCGCGGCCACGGTCTCCCGCACCGTGGTCTCGGAGCTGCTCAAGGAGCAGAGCGTGGCCCGCCGGCTGGGAGGACCGGAGGTTCGCAGCGCCCTGCGGCGGCTGGTCCTGGAGCTCCTGGAGCGCTACCTGGGCCGGGAGTACGGAAGCCTGCTCCACGTACTGGGGCCGGAGCGGGCGCGGGCCGTGGAGAGGGAGCTCGTCCACCTGGCGTGCCGGGTGGGGGACGCGGCGGAGCGGTGGCTCCAGACCCCGGAGGGCGTGGGGTTTCTGGAGCACCTCCTGGGGACCGCCCTGGAGCGCAGCCCCGCGGATCTGCTGCGGGGAGAGGAACGGTTGGCGATCCAGGTGGCCGTGGGGAAGGTGGCGCAGTTCCTGGCCGATCCGGACCTGGAGGCCAAGGTGCGGCCGGCGGTGGCGCGGGCCCTGGTTGCCCTGGCCAGCTCCCCGGCCCCGTTGGGGGATCTGCTGCCGGAGGGGGTGCGGTCGGCGGGGATGGCGGCCGTGCGGTCGGCGGTGCCGGCCCTGCTGCGGCGCTTCGAGGAGGCCCTCCTCTCCGCCTCCAACGTGGAGAAGATCAAGGCCGCGGTGCGCTCGGGCATCGAGGCCTACCTCCTGGAGACCGAGGGGGGCTTCGTCAGGAACGTCGTCCGTCAGGCGGCCCTGGTCGGGAGGAATCGGATCTTCCGGGAGGCCGACGAGCTCGTGGACGCGAACCTCCATCGCCTCGGGGAGCTGGTGTACCAGGAGGAGAACCGGGCGCGGCTCGAAGACGGCGTGGCGGAGGCCCTGGACCAGGTGCTGGCCCACACCCCCGCCCAGTTGCTCGCCTCGCTTCCGCCGGAGACCCTGGACCGCCTGCACGACCAGGCCGCATCCTGGGCGTGCGCGCAGCTTCGGCGGGCGCCGGTGGCCGCCGCCCTCACCGACGTCGTCGAGCGGGAGTTCGAGTCCTTGTGCCGGACCCCCCTGGTGGATCTGGTGCGGGCGGCGGGCGCTCCCGAAGGAGTGTCCCGCCGCTGGGCGGTGCAGCTCGCGGAACGGGCGTCCGGGGGGGGGCTGGGGGCACTGGCCGGCCGAGAGGCTCCCGGGCTGATCGGCTTGCTCTTGCGGGCACCCGTGGGCTGTCCCGCGCGGTACCTGCCCGGCCCTTTGGTGGCGGAGGTGACGGACCTCGCCCTGGACCATCTGATGCCGGTCATCTCGGCTCAGGTGCCCGCCATCCTCGCCATCGTGGACGTGCAGGGGCTCATCGAGCGGGAGATTCTGGGGTTTTCCCCGGAAGAGGTGGAAGCCGTGATCCTCTCAGTGGCCCGCCGGGAGCTGCGCAGCATCACCTGGTGGGGCGGCGTGCTCGGGGCGCTGGTGGGGGGGGTGCAGTCGGGGCTGGCCCTGCTGGGGTAGGGAAGGCGGGGGGCCCGACGCCTTCCAGCGGCAGCGCCAGTTGCCCCGCGCCGCTGCGCACGGGCAGCGTGAACCCGAAGCAGCTCCCGCGGTGCAGGTCGCTCTCGACCCAGATGCGTCCGCCCATCCCCTCCACGATTTCGCGGCTGATGGCGAGCCCCAGGCCGGCGCCGGTGCGGTCGGCTCCGGGGATCTGGGTGAACTTCTCGAACACGCTGTCGAGGAACTCGGGGGGGATTCCGCGCCCGGTGTCGCGCACGCACACCTCGACCGACGCTGCGTCCCGGCGCCGCGCTTCGATGCGCACCCACCCTTCGGTCGTGAACTTCAGGGCATTGCCCAGGAGGTTGAAGAGCACCTGACGCACTCGATCGGCGTCGGCCCACACCGGGGGAAGGGGCTCCTCCACGGCGAGCTCCAGCCGCAGCGGCCTGTCTCCCACGAGACTGCGCGCCTGGTGGAGCAGATCCTCCAGGACGTCCTCCAACCGCAGCTCCGCACAGGCGATGTCGAGCCGGCCTGCCTCCAGCCGCGAGAGGTCCAGGAGATCCTCGATCATCCGCAGCAGTCGGCGCCCGCTCTGGGCGATCCGCTCCAGGCTGCGGTTCTGGTCGGGCGTCACCGGGCCGTCCAGGCCGTCGCCCATGGCCTCCGAGTACCCGATGATGCAGTTGAGCGGGGTGCGCAGCTCGTGACTCATCTTCATGAGGAACTCGGTCTTGACCCGGTCCGAGGTCTGGAGGGCCTCGTAGGCGGTGCGCAGCTCCGAGGTCTGGCGGCGCACCTGCTCTTCCACCTCCGCGTACGCGCGACGCAGGGCCCGATGGGCCTGGTTGAGCTCGCCGTGTACCCGGACGAGGGCCTCGGTCTGCTCCCGGTCCCGGCGCTGGGCCTCCTTCCAGTCCGAGACGTCCCGGAGGATCACGTCCAGGCACTCGCCGTCGCCCGAGCTCCCGAGGCGCACGCTCAGGAGCGCCGCGAACGCCCTGCCGTCTCCCCGGACGAGCTCCACTTCGTAGTTGCGCAGCCGTCCGTTCTCTCGGAGTTGCCTGAGCATCCTTTCCCGGTCCCCCGGGCGGGCCCAGAGCTCGGCGCTGTCCAACCGGGCGAGCTGGGACGGCGCCCGGCGCAGGATCTGGCACAGGGCCCGGTTGAAGTGGAGAAAGCGGCCGTGGGGGTCGACCACGGCGATGCCGTCGGGGCTCATCTCGACAAACTCTCGCAGCCGCGCCTCGCTGGCGCGCACCAGGCCGTCGCTTGCCGCCACGCGGGAAGCCAGGGAGTCGAAGGAGCGGGAGATCTCGTCGAGCTCGTCCCGATCCTCCTCTTCCCCGGCGCCGGTGCTCACGGATCGGGCCTTCTCCCGTAGGCGAACCCAGGGTCCGGACATCCGCCGGGCGACCAGCAGCGCCGCCAGGGCCACCCCGAAGGTCGCCGCCAGCGTCAGGACCCCGATCCGGGTCTCGGCCCGGTTGGCCAGCGTGCGCGCTGCTGCCGGAGATCCTGAGAACCGCTGCGAGCACGTGAGAACGCCCCCCACGATCTCCGGCGCCGGGTCGTCGCCGCTGCCGTCGCGGCGCAAGGGCGCAAAGGCTCGCCAGTGCTCGACCGAGGCGGAAGGAGCGAGCACCGCGGTCTCACCGGCCCGCACGGCGGCGGCGGCCTCCGGCAGGGACTCGGCCAGGCACTGTTCCAGGGGCGCAGGCAGGGGGCCGGGGGGGCCGATGACGGTAGCGGCGCGGTTGTGGAAGAAGAACAGGAGCTGGGCATCCCGGACTTCCGGGTGCGAAAAGACGTTCCCCCCGGGCGGCGGCAGTTGGCCCGCCAGTTGTAGGGGGTCGAGCACCAGGCTGGCGACGCCCTGCGCTTCGCCGCCCGGCGAGCGCACCGCCAGGGCGAGCCGCATCGCCCCCCTGCCGTGTTGCGGCGCGGGCGTGAGGGAGACTTCGTCCGGCGCCAGGGAGAGGGTCTTGGGGAGGAAGTCTGCCTCCGGGGGGGCGTCGGCGTCGGACGCCGGAGGTCCTCTTCGCTCCGAGGCCTCCACGGGGTCGCCCCCGGAGGCGGGCGTGAAGGACACCAGGGTGTAGAGCGGCAACCAGGCCTGGGTCTTCTCGCCGGTGTCCGACTCGATGCGCAGGGGGCCGAGGCTCGTGCGCCGAAACGCGTCATAGGCCGAAGGCGTTCGTGGGATGAGGGTGAGGGCGCGCAGGTCTGCCTCCCGGCGCCGCAGAAAGACCCCCACCCGGTCCGCTGCCTCCCGGCACAGGGTGCCCAGGGCCTCCCGGTCGCGGGCGTGGCCCGCTTCCTCAGCCTCCCGTTCCACGGCCTCGCCCAGGCGATGTACCGCCGCCGCGGCGAGGAACCCCAGGGTCACGACGGGGACGAGGGACGACATGAGGAGCGCGAAGAGGAGTCTGCGTTCGGTGGTGCTCTTCATGGGAGCCGCCGGCAGGAGGAGAACGGAAGTCTACTCCACGGGTCCGCCCCGGGGAAAGCCTCTCCTGGCCTCGCCCGGCCGTGCCGACCCCCCGGCCGGCTTCAGGCTGCCCGCCCGCGGCGGCTCCGTCTCAGGGCCTGGCACACGTCGAGCACCTCTTTGAGGGCCAGGTAGGGAGCCGTGACCGCAGGGCTGCACTGGACGAGCGTGGGGAACCACCGCTCCGCGGTGTTTCCGAAGGTCGCGCGCAGGGCGCGGAAGAGCTCGCGCTTTTCCCCCAGGTCGTCGTCGCCCGAGAGCTCGATGACCGTCTCGAACCTCTTGTCCCGGTGGGATACGCGCAGGGAGTCCCGGCGCACCTCCAGGTCGAACCCCAGGTCGCACAGGGCGCTCCAGCGGGCCTCGAACCGGCGTTGGAGGTCGAGGGGGACGGTTCTCCCGGGGGAGGCGCCGTCGGCCAGGAGGGCCGAGAGGTCGGGGGCTGCGGGCGGGGTAGACATGGGGTGCATCGCTGCTCCTCCCGGGGCTGGGGGCCAGGGGCGGTTCGCGCCGCGTCCGCGAGGCGGCGCGGTTGTCCGCGGTCGGGGCCCGGTGCTAGAGTGGGTCGGTGATGACCCGCGCCGTTGCAACCGAGGAAACCCCGTGCTATCTTCGCGCCCCTCTTATCGGCGAGGGGATGGGGTTTGCCTTAGCCGAGGCCGAGGAAGCCCTCGTGCGGGGGGAAGTGCCGGTGGGGGCGGTGCTGTTCTGGGGCGACCGGGTGTTGGCCCGGGCTCACAACCTCCGGGAGACCCGCGCAGACCCCCTGGCCCACGCCGAGTGCCTGGTCATCGCCGAGGCCGCGCGGCGCCTCGGGCGGTGGCGGCTGTCCGAGGCCACCCTGGTGGTGACCCTGGAACCCTGCCCCATGTGCATGGGTGCCCTGCTCCAGGCGCGCATCCCGCGCCTGGTATACGGGGCGCCGGACCCCAAGGCGGGGGCGGCGGGTACCCTCTACGACCTCTCGGACGACCCGAGGCTCAACCACAGGATCCAGGTGGTGCGCGGGGTGCGGGAGGAGGAGGCGGCCGAGCTCCTGCGCCGCTTCTTCCGGGGGAGGCGGGGTGTCGAGGGGCCCGAAGACTGATCGTTTGCGGAGAGGTGGCCGAGTGGTCGAAGGCGGCAGACTCGAAATCTGTTGTACCTTTACGGGTACCGGGGGTTCGAATCCCTCCCTCTCCGCCATCCTTTGAACCGGAAGGCCGGTCGGCGCCGGGCTGGTGCACGGTTTCCCGGGGGCCGGGTTTCACGCCCGGCCCCCGGGCTTGCCAGAGCTCCTTGAGAACCTGAGAAGAGGTGGGTTGTAGGGATGGCTGGGCCCTGCGCGACGCAGGCGCGGTGAACCCCGTCAGGTCCGGAAGGAAGCAGCGGCAGCCATGTCCTGTGGGCGCCGCAGGCAGCCTAGCCATCCCTCGAACCCGCCTCCCACCGCCCTCCCGCGAGTCCGGCCATGTCCTACCTCGTCCTGGCACGCAAGTGGCGCCCCCAGAGCTTCGAGCAGATCCGGGGCCAGGACCACATCGTGCGCGCCCTGCGAAACGCCATCACTTCGGGCCGCATCGCCCACGCCTACCTCTTCACGGGGATCCGGGGGGTCGGGAAGACC
Organism: Thermodesulfobacteriota bacterium; assembly: GCA_040756475.1. Classification (NCBI taxonomy): domain Bacteria; kingdom Pseudomonadati; phylum Thermodesulfobacteriota; species Thermodesulfobacteriota bacterium. Next base: position 23,209 of record JBFLZB010000017.1, on the reverse strand, counting down.
TCCGCGGCCCGGGTGCTGGCCAAGGCGCTCAACTGCGTCGACGGTCCCACTCCTACTCCCTGCAACACGTGTGCCTCCTGCGTGGAGATCACCGACGGACGCTCCGGCGACGTCCTGGAGATCGACGGGGCTTCCAACACGGGGGTGGACGACGTGCGCCGGCTCCGGGAGGCGGTGCGCTACCCGGCGGTGCGCGGACCCTACCGCGTGTACATCGTGGACGAGGTCCACATGCTCTCCACGGCGGCCTTCAACGCCCTGTTGAAGACCCTGGAGGAGCCTCCCGCCCACGTGGTGTTCGTGCTGGCCACCACCGATCCCCACAAGATCCCCGTCACGATCCTCAGCAGGTGCCAGCAGTTCGACTTCAAGAGGCTCTCCCTGCGGGAGATGACGTCCCTCCTGCGCGACGTGGCGGCGGCGGAGGGGATCGCCATCGACGACAAGAGCCTGGGCGCCCTGGCGCGGGAGGCCGAGGGCAGCGTGCGCGACGGCCAGAGCCTGCTCGACCAGGTCATCTCCTACTGCGGCCAGACCGTGACCTACGAGGACGTGCGCGACGTGCTGGGGGTGGTGGACCGAGACCTCCTTTTGGGGGTGGCCCAGGCAGTGGTGGAGCGGGATCCCCGCAGGGTGGTGGAGTCCCTGTCCGAGGCCGAGCGGTTCGGCTACGACGTGCGCCGGTTCGGCTACGACCTCCTGGACGTGTTTCGGGATCTGGCGGTGCTGCGGGCGCTGCCGGACGGAGCCGACCTGGTGGACCTCTCCCCCGAGGAGACGGCCTGCGCGGGCGAGTTCCTGGGCGAAGCCTCCTGGGAGGAGCTCCACGCCCTCTTCGACATGCTGGGGCGGGGTCTCGACGGCCTGCGCAGCGCCTCTCGGCCGGGACCCCTCCTGGAGATGACGCTGCTCAAGATGGCGAAGCTCCCCCCGGTTCTTCCCCTGGCCGAGGTACTCTCGCGGGTGCGGGAGCGCATGGGGGAAGGGGAGGGGGCCGTGTCGCCCCCTTCCCGTGGGCCCGAGGGACGCCCAGGCCGGCTCGCCCCGGGTTCCCCTGGGGCTCCGTCACGCGCTCCGGGGCCCGAAGCTGGGGGGGCTCGCCCGACGGAGAGCTCCCAGGGCCCGGTGGCCCCGGGAGCGGTCGTTCGGGCCCACGCGGAGCAGGGGGCCGCCGAGGTTGGGGCGGCGGCGGGTTCCCCCGAGCCGGCGGCACCTGCGGCGCCTTTCGGGCCGGAGACCGGGCCCCGGGACGGGGCAGCGGTGTGGGAGGCGCTGCTCCGGGGTGCGGAGACCGGAAACCGCCCCTTCTGGAACGTGCTCAAGGCCCACGGCAGCCTGGCCTCCTGGGACCCAGAAACCCGGGTGGCTGCGGTGGCCCTGGACGACCCGGGTCACGAGTTCTTCGTGCGGTCCAAGGCGGACCTCCTGACCCGGGTGCTCACCGAGGCGGCAGGCCCGGGGGCCCGACTCGAGCTGCGGTTCGACCAGCGACCGGCCCGGGGGCGCGACGGGGGGCGGGAGACGGATTGGGCGCGGAGCGCCAAGCGGGAGACCCTCGAGCACCCGTTGGTGCGCGAAGCCATGGAGATCTTCGAGGCAGACGTGGAGGAGGTCCGGGTGCTCAAGCCCTGACCTGCGCGGCACAGAAACCAGCCAGAGGAGGTGCGGCCGTGAAGGGACTCGGAAACATGATGCGCCAGGCGCAGCAGATGCAAAAGAAGATGGCGCAGATCCAGGAGGAGCTGGCCTCCCGCAGCGTGGAGGCCAGCGCCGGGGGGGGAATGGTGCGCTGCGTGGTGAGCGGCAAGCAGGAGCTGCTCTCCCTCACCATCGACCGGGAGGTCGTGGATCCGGAAGACGTGGAGATGCTTCAGGACCTGGTCCTGGCCGCCGTGAACGAAGGGGTGAAGAAGAGCCAGGAAATGGTGGCCTCGGAGATGGGCAAGATCGCTGGCGGCATGGGGCTCAACCTTCCGGGGCTGTTCTGAGGGAGGCCGGTGACGGGTGACGGTGGCTTCGTCGGATCGGTCGGATCCGCCGGATGGGCTTGATTCGGGAAGAACCGAGGGAGCGGCCATGGCGCGACAGGGGTTGGTGATCGTTCACACGGGCAACGGCAAGGGAAAGACGACGGCGGCCCTGGGTCTGGCCCTGCGGGCCGTGGGGCAGGGCCTGAAGGTTTCCATGGTCCAGTTCATCAAGGGGTCGTGGAAGTACGGGGAGCTTCGTGCTCCCGAGTTCCTCCCGGGCTTCGAGATTCGCCCCATGGGCAGGGGCTTCGTGGCCCTGGGGGGGAAGGAGCCCCATCCCGAAGACGTTGCCCTGGCCCGGGAGACCTTCGCCGCGGCGCGGGAGAAGGTGCTCTCCGGCGCCTACGACATGGTGATCCTCGACGAGGCGAACTACGCGGTGGCCTACGGGCTCCTGGACGTGGAGAGCGTGCTCGGGCTCATCCGCGAAAAGCCGCCCCAGGTGCACCTGGTGCTCACCGGTCGCGACGCCCGGCCCGAGGTGATCGAGGCCGCCGATCTGGTCACCGAGATGCGGGAGGTCAAACACGCCTTCCGCAAGGGAGTGAAGGCCCAGAAGGGGATCGAGTTCTAACGAGGCCCCGCCTCGGACCGTCGAGCCATGGGCGGGCCGGGGGCCTCCCCTGCGGCGGCGCAGGATCCCGTGAGCTCTTGGATGGTCCGAGGCCTTCCAGCGCGGGAGGGGAAGGGCATCTCGTGTCCGCAAGGGCATCCCCAAAGCCGCCTGCGCCGCCTCCGGGGAGACCCCCGGCCCGCTCCCCCCAAGCGTTGTGCGGCGGCCGGTGGGTCGAGCCGTAGGGTGGGCACCGCCCATCGAGACAGCGTGTCTTCTCGCCCGGGAGGGATGACTTGACCTATCCCGTGCTGACTCCCCAGGCAAAGGAGCTCCTGGCCCTTCGCTATCTGAGGCGGGGGCCAGACGGCGACCTCTGCGAGGACGAGGAGGGCTTCTTCCGCAGGGTGGCCGCGGGAGTGGCGGCAGCCCAGGCGCGGTTCGGGGGGTGCCCCGAGCCCAGGGCCGACCAGTACCACGACCTGCTGCGCAGCCTGCGCTTCCTCCCCAACTCCCCGGCCCTCATGAACGCGGGGCTGCCTTCGGGACAGCTCGCCGCGTGTTTCGTGCTGCCCCTGGAGGACTCCATCGAGTCCATCTACGATTCCCTCAAGCACATGGCCCTCATCCACAAGAGCGGCGGGGGCACCGGATTTGCCTTCTCGCGCCTGCGCCCCGAGGGCGACGTCGTGGCGAGCACGGGCGGGCAGGCGTCGGGCCCGCTCTCGTTCCTGGAGCTCTTCGACACCTCGACCCGGGTCATCCGCCAGGGAGGCCGGCGCCGGGGCGCGAACATGGCGGTGCTGCGCATCGACCACCCCGACATCCTGGCCTTCTGCCGGGCCAAGCTCTCGGGGCGGTTCGCCAACTTCAACCTCTCGGCGGGGGTTACGGATGCGTTCTTCCAGGCCCAGGCCCGGGGGGGCGACGTGGAGCTGGTCAATCCACGGGGCGGAGCCGTCTGGGGTCGCGTGCCGGCGGCGGAGATCTTCGACGCCCTGGTGGAGGGGGCCTGGGCCACCGGGGACCCGGGGGCGGTCTTCCTGGACGCGGTCAACCGCGAAAACCCGGTTCCGCGCCTCGGGCCCATGGAGGCCACCAACCCCTGCGGCGAGCAGCCGCTCCTGCCTTACGAGTCCTGCACCTTGGGGTCGCTGGTGCTCCCCCGGTTCCTGCGCAGCGGCACCCTGGACTGGGGAGCCCTGGAGGCGGCGGCGGGCCTGGCCGTGGAGTTCCTGGACGACTGCATCGAGGTCTCGGTACCCCCGGTGGAAGCCATCCGGCGGGCCAACCGGCGCACCCGCAAGGTGGGCCTTGGCGTCATGGGGTTTGCCGACCTCCTGGCGGCCCTGGGCATCCCCTACGCCTCCCCGGAGGCCCGGGCCCTGGGGCGGGAGGTCATGGCCCGCATCGAGGCCGCCGGGGTCGCGGCGTCCCGAGCCCTGGGGGAGCGCCGGGGAAGCTTCGAGGCGTTCCCGGGAAGCCGCTGGGAGCAGCGGGGGTTTCGGGCCATGCGCAACGCCACGGTGACGACCGTGGCGCCCACGGGCTCCATCGCGGTGCTGGCGGGGGTCTCCGGTTCCATCGAGCCCTTCTTCAGCCTGGCGTATACCCGGCGCATCCAGGGGCGTCCCGTGAGTTTTGGGCTCCACCCCCTGCTCGGGCCGGCGCTGGCGGCCTGCGGGGCTCCCCTGGAGCGGGTGGAAGCCCGGGTGCGCGCCGAGGGCAGGGTAGGTCACCTCCCGGCGGTCCCGGAGGCCGTGCGGCGCGTCTTCGTCACGGCCTTCGAGCTCGCCCCGGGAGACCACCTGGCGATGCAGGCCGCCTTCCAGGCCCACACCCACAACGCGGTCTCCAAGACCATCAACCTCCCGGCGGAGAGCCCCCGGGAGACCGTGGCCGGGATCTTTCGCCAGGCCCACGCCCTGGGGCTCAAGGGCGTGACCCTCTACCGCTACGGCTCCCTCCCGGAGCAGCCCCTGGAGGTGGGCGACGGGTGCACCCGCTGCGCGGGTTCGGCCCATGAGGCGGGTGCCGAGTAGCTCCTGGACAGGACGACAGGATGGGCAGGATGTAGAGTCCAGATCGAAATCGAAATCGATCCCGCCCCCGATCCCGATACCGATTCCGATCCCGACCTCCATGCCGATGCCGATACCGATACCGATCGGGCAAGGCAATCGGGGCTGACATGACCGGTCGGTCAGAGGCGCAGCCGCGTTTGCGCTCGCGGCGCCGTGACGACGCCGTTGCCGAAGGCCCGGTCGCCATCCTGCCCATCCTGTCATCCCGTCCACGGCCCCGGTTGCGCAAAAAGAGAAAGGGCGCGGCTCTCGCCGCGCCCTTTGCGCATTGCCGGCTGGCTTCTTGGCTCAGCTCCGGCGCCGGTCCCGGTCTCCCCGGCGCTGGGGGGGCGGGCTGCGGCCCTCGCGGGGGGCGCTTCCCGGCTCGTCCGGGTAGAGGGCTGCCCGGCGGGAGAGCTTGATGCGGCCGTTGGCCTCCACGTTGATGACCTTCACCGGTACGGTGTCGCCTTCCTTGAGGAAGTCGGTCACGTTGGCGACCCGCTCCTTGTCGATCTCGCTGATGTGCAGCAGGCCGTCGGTGCCGGGGAAGATCTCTACGAAGGCTCCGAAGTCCATGATCTTGCGGACAATCCCGTCGTAGACCTTGCCGACCTCCGCCTCCTGGGTGAGGTCGCGGATCATCTTGATCGCCTGCTGGGTCTGGGCCTCGTTGGTGCTCGCGATCCGGATCGACCCGTCGTCCTCGATGTCGACGCTGGTCTGGGTCACGGCGATGATGTTGCGGATGTTCTTTCCGCCGGGGCCGATGACGTCCTTGATCTTCTCCGTGCTCACGTGGATCACGGTGATGCGCGGGGCGAGCGGCGAGAGGCTCGGCCGAGCCGAGGTGAGCGCCTTGTCCATGCAGTCCAGGATGTGGAGGCGCCCCCGGCGGGCCTGCTCCAGGGCGGTGCGCATGATCTCCACCGTGATGCCCTGGACCTTGATGTCCATCTGGAGGGCCGTGATGCCCTCCCGGGTGCCGCCCACCTTGAAGTCCATGTCGCCCAGGTGGTCTTCGTCTCCCAGGATGTCGGAGAGCACCGCGAAGCGGGCGCCCTCGAGGATGAGGCCCATGGCGATGCCCGCCACCGGAGCGGAGACGGGGACGCCCGCGTCCATGAGGGCCAGGCTCCCACCGCAGATCGTGGCCATGGAGGAGGAGCCGTTGCTCTCCAGAACCTCGGAGACCAGGCGGATGGTGTAGGGGAAATCCTCGTGGGCGGGCAGCACCGCCTCCAGGGCGCGCTCGGCGAGCGCCCCGTGCCCGATCTCCCGGCGGCCGGGGCCCCGCAGGAAACGGGCCTCGCCCACGGAGAAGGGCGGGAAGTTGTAGTGGAGGAGGAACTTCTTGTAGTAGGACCCCTCGATGGCGTCGATGAGCTGCTCGTCGCTGGAGGTGCCCAGCGTGGGGACGACCAGCGCCTGGGTCTCGCCCCGGGTGAAGAGGGCCGAGCCGTGGGTGCGGGGCAGGATTCCCACCTGGCAGTCGATGGGCCGGATGTCCTCGAGCCCGCGGCCGTCGATGCGGCGGCCGTTTTCCAGGATCATGCGGCGCACGTGCTTCTTGGCGACCTCCTCGAAGGCGGCCTTGAACTCCTTCTCCTTGAGCTTCTCCGCCTCTCCCAGGGACGCCACGAGGGCGGCCTTGGCGGCCCGTACGGCGGCGGAGCGGGCCTTCTTGTCCCGCTCCTGGTAGGCGGCGACACCCAGCTCGGCGAAGCACGCGGCGGCCTTCTCGGCCACGGCCGGGTCTGCTTGGGGTGCCGGCGGGAGCGTGCGCTTGGGCTTGCCGACGGCCCGGGCGAGCTCTTCCTGGAGGGCGACCAGCCGCTGGATCTCGGCGTGCCCGAGCTCGATGGCGGCGAGCATCTCCTCTTCGCTGAGCATCTTGGAGCCGCTCTCCACCATGGTCACGGCGTCCTTGGTGCCTGCGATGATGAGGTTCAGGCGGCTCGTCTCGAGCTGCTGCAGGGTGGGGTTGACCACGAGCTTCCCGTCGACGTGGCCGATGCGCACCCCGGCAATGGGCCCCTGGAAGGGGATGTCGGAGATGGCCAGGGCCGCCGACGCCCCGATGAGGCCCACGATGTCGGGGTTGTTCTCCGTGTCGTGGGAGAGCACCGTGGCGATGACCTGGGTCTCGCTCGTGAAGCCCTTGGGGAACAGGGGCCGGATCGGCCGGTCGATGAGCCGGGAGGTGAGGGTGTCGGAGTCGGGCGGACGCCCCTCCCGCTTGAAGAACCCGCCGGGGATCTTGCCCGCGGCGAAGGTCTTGGTCTGAAAGTTCACGGTGAGGGGGAAGAAGTCGATCCCCTCGCGGCCTTCGGCCTCGGCCACGGCCGTTACGAGGACGGCGGTCTCGCCGTAGGTTACCAGCACGGCGCCGTGGGCCTGTCGCGCCAGTCGGCCGGTCTCGATCGTGAGGGTTCTACCCCCCACTTCCAGTGTGGCGGTCTTCACATCGAACAATGCAGCACTCTCCCGTCTCGGGTTGTGGAATGGGTTTTCGGGCCGGATGGAGTTCGTCTACTTGCGGATGCCGAGCCGGTCGATCACGTTGCGGTAGCGCTCGACGTCGCTGCTCTTCAGGTAGTCGAGCAGGCGGCGGCGCTGGCCGACCAGTTTCAGCAGACCTCGGCGGGAGGAGTGGTCCTTCTTGTGGAGCTTGAAGTGCTCGGTCAGGTAGCTGATCCGCTCGCTCAGGAGCGCGATCTGGACCTCCGGAGAACCGGTGTCGTTCTCGTGGATCCGGTACTGGTCGATCACTTCCTGCTTCTTTTCCGGGGTCATCACCATGTCCTCTATCCTCCTCGCTTCTCTCTTCCGTTTGTCGAGGCGGCGTCGCACAGCCCGCGAACCGCCAAATGATCGGCTTTTCTAACACAGGCAGGGGTCTGCCGTAAAGGAGCGAAGGACGGTTCGAGCGATGTGCCGAGAGCAGGGGGGATCGACCCGTCGCACCGTCCACATCGATATCGATATCGATTTCGACCCCGATCGCGACTTCGATTTCGATCGGGCAAGGGCAAAGGTGCTGTCACGCCTCAGCGGTTTGGGGCACAGCCTCGCCAGCTCTTGGGTCCGCGGAGGTCTCTAACCCGCGCCGTCAAACACCTTCACCGGCTGGAGGCAGCCCCCCTGGGGTCGGGCGACTGCCACCAGGGTGCCTCCCGGGCCGAACAGGGCGATGGGCCCCCCTTCGCCCTCCGGGACGCGGTGCAGCGCTCTGCCCTGGGCGATCTCACGGGCTTCTTCGGCAGAAATCGCGCACGCGGGGAGACCGTCGGCCATCCGCTCGGCAGGGAGCACCCAGGGCCAGGCCTCCGGGCCGGCCGCCACGACCTCCGCCAGGGACCGGGCGTCCCCCAGCCCAAAGGGGCCCGAGCGGATGCGGGTCAGCTCCCAGAGGGCCGCGGCGGTCCCCAGGGCCGACCCCAGGTCCCGGGCCAGGGAGCGCACGTAGGTTCCCGAGGAGCACGCGATCCGCAAGAGGACGTCGGGCCCTTCGATGCCCACGAGCTCGAGCTCGTGGATCTCCACGGTGCGGGGGGGGGGCTCCACGGCCTCTCCCCGCCGGGCCCTTCGGTGGAGGGACACCCCCTGCACCTTGACGGCGCTGTATACGGGGGGAATCTGGACGAAGGCCCCCCGAAACCGTGCCAGGGCCTCCTCGATCAGGCGGGGGCTCAGGGAGGGGACCGGCAGGGTCTCCAAGAGCCTTCCTTCCCGGTCGAGGGTGTCTCTGCGCTCTCCGAGCCGGATGCGGGCGCGGTACTCCTTGTCGTGCCCCACCAGGTACTCCAGGAGCCTCGTGGCACGCCCCAGGCCCACCAGGAGGACCCCGGTGGCGAGGGGGTCGAGGGTCCCGGCGTGTCCGGCCCGGGAAGCCCCCAGGGAGCGACGCACGCGCTGCACCGCCGTGTGCGAGGTGAGGCCCTCCGGCTTGTCCAGGACCAGGAGGCCCCAGGGCTCGGGGTACACCGCTCGTCAACCGGTCCGGCGCCAGCAGAGGAGCTCCTCGTCGAGCGCCTGCTCGATGCGCTCGAAGAGCCGCCGCTTGAGCTCGTCGAGGCTCCCCTCCACCGTGGCCCCGGACGCGTTTCGGTGCCCGCCGCCGCCCAGCTCTCGGGCAATGACGGACACGTCCACCCGCCCCTTGGATCGCAGGGCCAGCCGGTAGCGCCCCGGCGCCTCTTCGCGAAAGAGCAGGCCCACCTCCACCCCGCAGATGGAGCGGGGGTAGTTGACGAACCCCTCCACGTCCTCCACCCCGGTGTGGGTCTCCCGCATCATGCTCCGCGTGGCCACGACGCACGCCGCCTTGTCTCGGGGGGAGAGGGTGAGGGTCTCCAGGACCCGGCTCAGGAGGCGCAGACGGGCCACGGGCTGCTGGTCGAAGACCAGTTGGGAGACCGCGGCGGCGTCTACCCCTTTGGCTACCATGTGGGAGGCGATCTCGAAGGCCCGGGCGTTGGTGTTGGAGAACCGGAAACACCCCGTGTCGGTGAGGATGCCGGTGTAGATCGCGGTGGCGGCGCCGTATCCGATGGGGGCAGGCAGGGCCTGCAAGACGTCGTACACGAGCTCGGTGGTGGCGCAGGCCTCCGGGTCCACCAGGTTGGCGGCGCCGAAGTGCCCGTTGCCCGGGTGGTGGTCGATGTTGACCACGAGCCGGCCGTGCCCGAAGACCTCGTCGCCGAAACCGGTCCGGTCGGGGCTGCCGCAGTCCAGAAGGACCACCCGGTCGTAGATTTCCCCCGGATCCGGCATCAGGTGCACCCTCTCGGCCAGGGGCAGCCACGAGAGGTTGGCCGGGACGCCGTCGGCGTTGAGGAGGTCGCAGTGCTTGCCCAGCGCGCCGAGGCCTGCCGCCAGGGCCAGGCTCGAGCCGATGGCGTCGCCGTCGGGATTGTGATGGGAGACGATCAGGAAGCGGCTGCCCGAGAGCAGGGCGTGCCGGACCTCAGCGATCGGGTTCTTCCGGGGCATGGGAGAGGCCCTCGAGCAGCTCCTGCACATGCAGGGTCTGCGCCATGGTGTCGTCATACAGGAACCGCACGTCGGGTACGAGCCGCAGCTTGAGGCGCTGGCCCACCTCGCGGCGGATGAACGCCTGGGCGCTGGCGAGGCCCTGGGCGCTGGCCTTCCGGTTTTCCTCTTCCCCGAGAACGGTGTAGTACACCGTGGCCACCCGCAGGTCGGGTGAGACCTTCGCGCCGGTCAGCGTGACGAAGCCGATCCGAGGATCCTTGACGTCTTTTTGCAGGATCTGGGCTACCTCGTGGAGCAAGCTGTCGGCGACCCGCTGCGCGCGCCTGGTTTGCATGGCCTGTGGTGCTCCTTTTGCCGGTGCTTGCATGTCGCGCGTGGCGCGTCGGGGGTCGAGGCGGGTCCCGGCGTGCCCGATGGACTCGCTTCCAACGCGCATCCCGCAACATGCAACGCGCCCTCCCCCTACACGTGGAGGATCTCCAGGTCGGCCCGGGTGACCTCGGCGAGGTGGAGCTCCTCCACGTAGTCCATCACCTGATTCAGGATGGAGTCCGCCACCCGCGCGTCGTTGCTCACCACGGCGAAGCCGATGGTGGCCTTCTGGTGCAGGTCGAGGTTGTCCACCTCGGCCGCGCTCACCGGGAAGCGGTTCCGGGTGCGCTCGAGCACCCGCCGCACCACGCCCCTCTTTTCCTTGAGGCCCTGGACCCCCGCGAGGTAGAGGTCGATGGTGGCGAGGCCTACGACCATGGTTCCGCTTTCCGAATCCGGGTTACAGGGTTCGCTCGATCTCCTCCACCACGAAGAACTCCAGCACGTCGCCTTCCTTTACGTCGTTGTAGTTCTGGACGGAGAGGCCGCACTCGAACCCCTCGCGCACCTCGCGCACGTCGTCCTTGAAGCGTTTGAGGCTCGCCAACTCGCCCGTGTAGATCACCACGTTGTCCCGCAGGAGGCGCAGCCTCGCATTGCGCTGGACCAGGCCCTGGGTGACGTAGCACCCCGCCACGGTGCCTGCCTTGGGGATCTTGAAGGTCTGCCGCACCTCGGCGCGCCCCAGCACGCGCTCCTGCTGGGTGGGGGCCAGCAGCCCCGCCAGCGCCTTGCGCAGGTCGTCGGTGGCGTCGTAGATGACGTTGTAGAGCCGCACGTCCACGTTGGACTGGTCCGCCAGGCCCGCGGCCTTGGCCTCGGGCCGCACGTTGAAGCCCACGATGATGGCGTCGGAGGCGCTGGCGAGGTTCACGTCGTTTTCGGTGATGCCGCCGACGGCGCCGTGGATGACGCGGATCTTGACCTCGGAAGTGGCGATCTTCTCCAGCGCCTGGGTGAGCGCCTCCACCGAGCCCTGCACGTCGGCCTTGACGATGACCGGGAGCTCCTTGATCTCTCCCTCGGCAATGCGGGTGTGCAGGTCGGCCAGGGTGACCTTGCGGGCCTTGGCCATCTCCTCGTCCCGGCTCTTCTCGGCCCGCCTCCCGGCCACTTCGCGGGCGGCGCGCTCGCTGTCCACCACCAGGAAGGCCTCTCCGGCCGTCGGCACCCCGTCGAGCCCCGTCACCTCCACGGGCATGCTCGGCCCGGCTTCCTTCACCCGCTTGCCCTGGTCGTTGGTGAGGGAGCGGATGCGCCCGGAGTTGGCACCGGCCAGGAGGATGTCGCCCAGCTTCAGGGTTCCCTCCTGCACGAGCACCGTGGCCACGGGCCCGCGGCCCCGGTCGATGCGGGCCTCGATCACCGTTCCACGCGCCGGACGCTTGGGATTGGCGGTGAGCTCCATGATCTCGGCCTGGAGGGCGATCATCTCCAGGAGCTGGTCCAAGCCCGTGCCCTTCTTGGCCGAGACGGGCACGCAGATGATGTCTCCGCCCCAGTCCTCCGGCACCAGGCCGTGCTCGGTGAGCCCCCGCTTCACCCGATCCGGATCGGCCTCGGGCTTGTCCATCTTGTTCACGGCTACGATGATGGGCACCTTGGCGGCCTTGGAGTGGTCGATGGCCTCCACGGTCTGGGGCATGATGCCGTCGTCGGCCGCCACCACCAGCACCGTGATGTCGGTGAGCTTGGCGCCCCGGGCCCGCAGCGCGGTAAAGGCCTCGTGGCCCGGCGTGTCGAGGAAGACCAGGGGACCGCGGGAGGTCTCCACCGCATAGGCCCCGATGTGCTGGGTAATGCCGCCGGCCTCGCCCGAGGCGACGCGCGTCTTGCGAATGGCATCGAGCAGTGAGGTCTTTCCGTGGTCCACGTGTCCCATGACCGTGACCACCGGGGGCCGGTGCTCGAGATCCTCCGGGAGGTCCTCCTTCCGGGTCAGGAACTCCTCCTCGGCCACCGCGACGTTTTCCACTTCGTATCCGAACTCCGCGGCGACCAACGCGGCGGTGTCGGAGTCCACGGTCTGGTTGATGGTGGCCAGGACTCCGAGCGACATGAGCTTCTTGATGAGCTCGGTAGCCTTGACCCCCATCCGCTGGGAGAGGTCGGAGAGCCCGATCACCTCGGTGATGCGGATGCGGCGCTTGCTGGCCTTGGGCACTGTGATCTGGGTGCGCTGGGGAGCCCGAAGGAGCTCGGGCCTGGCGGTGGGCGCTTCCCGCCGGCCCTTCTTCTTCTTGGACTTTCGCGCAGCCCGCGAGGCTTCGCGCTCCTGCTTGTTCATGTGGTAGACGGGCGCAGCCGCGGCCGCTTTGTCTTCCGGGGGCGGGTGTATGAAGCGCACCACCTTGAGACCGAACTCGTCCTTGGCGGGCTCGGTCGGCTCCTTGGCCTCCTCGGGCGCTGCCTCGGCGACGGGCTCGGCTTCCCCGGGGGCTGCCTCGGCGACGGGCTTCTCGCCCTCTGGAGCCGTTTCTTCCACGGGAACCGCGGGGGCCGGCGGTCCTTCGAACTCCGCGGGCGCCGCGAGCTCGGCGACAGCCTCCGGCTCCACCGCCCCTTCTTCCGCCTCGGCGGCCTTGCGGCGGCGCCGGACCACGGGCTTGGGCTTGGCCGCCGCCTCGGCAGGTTGGGTGGGTTCGGCGGCCCTGCGGGCAGCCTTCGCGGCTCCGCCCAGGCTCTCGACCGCCTTCTGGATGTCAACTTCGTCGACGGGGCTCAGGTGGCTCCGTACCTTGACGCCCAGCTTGGTGAGCGCGGCCAGGAGATCCTGGACCTCGTGGCCGCTTTCCTTGGCTGCTTCGAATACGCGAACCTTTGACATGCCCTTCTTCCTGGATGATGTCTCTCGATGTCCCGCGAGCCCGCCCGGTGGGACCCGTCGGCCGCGGCCGCTACCCTGCGGCCTGCACGGGTTCCCTACGCCTTCTCACTGGTCGCCGCCGGTTCTTCCGGGTCGGCGTCCCCCGAGGTCGGTTCGCTCGAGTCTGCGACTTCCCCGTTCTCCGCGGAAACCTCGACCGGCGCTTCCTCCGGCGTTTCCTTGAGGTCTCCCAGGTCTTCCCCGCCGGTGGCGGCCATCACCTCGGCCTCGAACGCGGCCCGAGCCGCCGCCTGCAGCCGTTCGGCCTCTTCTGGCTCGGTACCGAGCACCTCTGCGATCTGCGCAGGAGAGGCGTTGGTCAGCCCCTCCAGGGAGTGGACGTCGACCCGGGCCAGGCGAGAGACCTTGAGGGGATCCATGCCCGGGAGGCGCAGGAGCTTGCCCTTCTCCTCCTCGCGGCGCCGGCTCTCCTCCTCGCTGATGATGTCGAGCTTCCACCCCATCAGCTTGGCGCCGAGCTTCACGTTCTGGCCGCGGCGCCCGATGGCGAGGCTCAGCTGCTCTTCGGGAACGATCACGCTCATGGCGTGCTGCGCCTCGTCCATCAGAACCCGGGAGATCTGGGCCGGCGAGAGGGCGTTGACCGCGTACATGGCCGGGTCTTCGTGCCAGACCACGATGTCGACCCGCTCGCCCCGGAGCTCCTGCACCACCCCCCGGACCCGGCTCCCGCGCATGCCGATGCAGGCGCCCACCGGGTCCACGTCCGAGTCGTGGGAGACGACCGCGATCTTGGCCCGCTCCCCGGGCTCTCGGGCGCAGGCCTTGATCTCCACCACGCCTTCCCGCACCTCTGGCACCTCCAGCTCGAAGAGCTTCTTGACGAAGTCCGGGTGGGTGCGCGAGAGGATGAGCTGGGGCCCTCGGGTCTCCTTTTGCACCTTCAGGAGCAGCGCGCGAATGCGGTCGCCCTGGCGGTAGTGCTCGCTGCGGATCTGCTCGCCGTGGGGCAGCACGGCGTCGGTGCGCCCCAGGTTCACGATCAGGTCGCCCTTCTCCATGCGCTGGACGATGCCGTTGATGACCTCGCCGCGGCGATCGATGAACTCGCTGTAGGTGATGTCCCGCTCCGCTTCCCGCACCTTCTGGATGATCACCTGCTTGGCCACCTGGGCGATGATCCGGCTCAGATCCCCGAGCTCCACGGGAATGCCGAGCTCGTCGCCGATCTCACAGGCGGGATCGTACTTCTCTCGCGCCTCCTCGATGCCGATCTGGGTGTAGGAGTCCTCGACCTCCTCCACCACCGTCATGTACTCGAACACATTGATCCGACCCGCTTCTTCGTCGTATTGGGCCTCGAGGTTTCGGTTGCCCAGCTTCTTGCGGGCGGCCGTGGCCATGGCCTGCTCGAGGGCGTCGATCAGAATTTCCCTGTCGATGCCCTTTTCGCGTACGACTTGCTCGATGACTCGGTTGAGGTCTTTCATGATTCGCTGTCCGTCACCGTCGGGGGAAGACCCCCGGGTTTGCGTGTCTCAGAACGGGAGGTCAGGGTCCAGGTGCGCCTCCCGCACCTCGCCCAAAGGAATCGCGTGCCGGCGCCCGGTGTCCCGGTCGTCCACCATCAGGAGCCCTTCCTCGTCCAGGCCCCGGTTGATGCCGCGAAAGGTCTTGCGGCCGTCCACGGCCGCCCGGGTTCGTACGACCACCCGCTCTCCCCGAAACCGCTCGTAGTCCTGCGCCCGCCGGAGCGGGCGCAGGATGCCGGGCGAGGAGACCTCGAGGGCGTAGCGCGACCGGATCAGATCGGCCACGTCCAGGTGGGGGCCCACTTCGCGGCTGATCCCCACGCACTCCCCCAGGGTAATGCCCCCGGGCCGGTCCACCAGGAGCCGCAGCACCAGGCGCCCCTGCTCGGGCCGCAGCTGCACGGCCACGAGCTCGTACCCGAGGCCCTCCACGGGAGGGCGCAGGAGCTCTTCGATCGCCTCGACGGTCTTTTCTCGTTCCATGGCGAACCGGGTGCCGGGAATCCCCCCGGGCGGGGCGCCCACAGACCGCTCGTTGCTCGGACACCAAATGAAAAAAGTGGGCGTGCTACCCACTTTCTGCTGCGGACCCGGGCGAAGGGCGGAACTATAGCAGCGGGTTTCCGGGGTGTAAAGAGGGAACTCTCGCCGCGCGGCCGGTGCCCGGGGCCCCTGCCCACCTGCGCCCCCCCGGCGCGTCAGAGCTGGTACATGACCGAGAGCACCCGTGCCTTGGCCAGCATGTAGTCCCGAAGCGCCCGGGCGTGGTCGGTCCGGGCTGCCGTCAGGGCGAGCTGGGCGTCGGAGACGTCGAGCAGGATGGCCACTCCGTAGCGGTACGAGGTCTCCGCGAGCTCGAGGGCCTTTTGGGCCTGCTCGATGTTGAGGCTGGACGCCCGGATGATCTCCTCGGCCTCCCCCAGGTCGTCGAGGGCCACCTTCGCCTCCAGGGTGATGACCTGGCGCAGTTGGGCGGCAGCCAGGTCCGCGTCGCGGGCCTGGCTGCGGGCCTGGGCCACCAAGCCGCGGGTGCGCCAGCCGTCGAAGAGGGGGAAGCTCAGGCTCACCCCTGCGCCCCAGCGTTCCCGGTTGGGGCCCAGGTGCTCGAAGTGCTGGGTCGCGAAGCCGTACTCCGCGTCCAGATTCACCTGGGGCTTGTCCTCGGCCCGGGCGATGGCGAGGTTCTTCTCGGCGATCTCCCGGGCGACCCGCAGCGAGGCGAGCTCGGGGCGCCGGGCCACGGCCCGCTCCACGACCTGTTCGAGGGTCAGGGGCTCGAGGGGAACATGGGTGAGCTCGCCCCGGGCCTCCACGGGCTCGGTCTGCTCTCTCGCCAGCAGGTTGTTGAGGGCGGCCTTGGCCTGGCGCACCCGGTTGCGGGCCTGGATCACCGGGGTTCGGGCGTTGGCCACGTCCACCCGGGCGCGAATCACCTCGAACTCATTGACGACCCCCGCCGAGAACCGCTTCTGCGCCACGTCGAGCACGCGCTCGCGCTGGGCCAGGCGCTCCTCGGCCACCTCCACCAAGCGCTGGGTGAGGAGGAGGTCGTAAAAGGCTTCGTGCACCCGGAGCACCACGGCGCGCTCGGAGCTGGCCACGTCCTGGCCCGCCTGCCGCAGGAGGGCTTCGGCGATCTCCACGGCCGTGGAGGCCTTTCCCCAGCTGAAGAGGAGCTGGCGCAGGGTCGTCCTGGCGACCCAGCTGTCCGCGACCTCGGGGTCCACGAAGGCGCCGATACCGCTGTCCCGCAAGCTCTCGTCGTAGCTTCGGCGGTAGCTGCCTTCCAGGCCGACCTGCGGATAGATCTGGCTCTTCACCTCCTGGATCTGTCCCTCCTGGCGGAACAAGCGCTCCCGGGCCCGGAGCACCTCGTGGTTTCCCGCCAATGCCAGGGAAACCGCCTGGTCCAAGGTCAGCCCGCCCTCGTCCTGTGCGGCGGTCGGCTTGGCAGTGAGAATGGCCAGGAGGAGAAGAAGGAAGATGCCGGTGTGGCGTCGCTTCATGAGGTGTTCTCCGGAACATGCCGTGGCGGGCTGCGGGTGGCGCGTGACGGGTTGCGGGTAACGGGTGATCCAGCCGGAACCCGCAGCCGTGGGTCGAGTCCCATGCCCCGTGCCCCATGCCCCATGCCCCATGCCCCATGCCCTCTGGTCTACGTCCTCTGCTCTATGCCCGTTCCCCCCAGGCGCTCGATGTTGATGCCGGCCAGGGCCCGGACGGGGCAGGCGAGCTCGCACTGGCCGCAGGCGGCGCACTTCTCCGGAGAAAAACGCACCTGCATGGAACCCCGCTCCACCGCCAGGGCGCCGGTGCGGCACACGCCGGTGCAGGCGCCGCAGTGAACGCACCGGTCATCGTCGCGGCTGATGTTCTCCGCGATGGACGTGACCTCCACCCCCGCCTCTTCCAGGTAGGCCACGCCCCGGGCCACTCCCTCGGGATCCCCCCGGAGCTCCAGGATCAGGCGTCCTTCCAGCCGAGGAAAGATCTTGGCCTCCAAAATATTGAAGAGGAGGTCGAACTCCCGGGCGAGCCGGTAGATCACCGGCTGGTACATCACCTCTGGCCGAAAGACCAGCAGCACGTTTTTCGAGATCTCCATGGAAACTCCTTGAAAAGGGGCTATTGGCCGTTCGCTGTTGGCCATTGGGTAAGGAACGACCCCCCCCGGCTTCCAACTGCCAACAGCGAATCGCCAACAGCCAATTCCACGAGCTCCACCTCGCCCGCCGCGGCGAGGCGGTCGCCGAGGATGGCCAGGGCTCCCCGGACTCCGGGAACGGATCGAGCCCACTCCACGGCAGCCTGCAAGTCCTCCGGCCCGTGGATTCGGTTTCCCAGGGCCGTGGCGACGGCGTCCGCCAGGGCCGGATCGGGGGCCATCGCCGTGGCCGCGTCGGCTCGGCCGTAGCTCAGGCTCGGTCCCACGGTGCCCGAGGAGGTGCAGATCCCCAGGGGCGAGTTCTGGGCCCGCACCCGCAGGGCGATCTGCCCGGTGAAGGGCGAGCCTCCGGCAAAGATCCCGACCACGGCGTCCTGCGCCAGATCGAGGAACAGGTCTCCGCCGTTTTCCACCAGCACCTCCCGGGAATGCAGCCGCAGTTCCCGACCCACGGCGCCCGCGATGGCCCCGGCCACGGCGGCCATGGGGCCTACCCCCGCCGACCGGGCCGCCGCGTACATGGAAGCTACGACGGGCGGCAGGGGCCCGGTGGGGGGCTCCAGGGGCTTCAAGGCGGTGGCAAAGGCGGGCTCTGCCGCGATGTGAACCTCCACCTCCGTCCGAAATCGGCGTGCAGCCTCCCGGGCCGCCCGGGTGAGGTCCCGATCGGCAAGCAGGTACAGGTCTGTGGTGCCGACCCGGGCCTGGAAGGGGATCCGGGTGACGCCGTCAGCGGCGAAACGCCGATAGGTTCGTTCGGTGTTGCCGAGGGCGCGGGGAGGCGGGGGCATGGGACCCATGACACCCAAGCTTGCCCTATGTCCCACGCCCTATGCCCTATGCCCCAAGCCCCCCCACGGGACGCTGGGCAGGGGCACCTGGGGTTCGCCCAGGGTAAAGTGCCCCGAGGCGATCCAGTCCTTCAGGGCTCCTGCGATCTCTCGAGCCATGGGGATGCTCGACAGGGGCGAGGACGGCACGTCCCTGCCGCGCAACGAGATCGTGCCGGCCTGGAGGGCCGCGTAGGTCACCTCCCCCAGAGGCTCTCCCTCCCCCTGGGGGTAGTCGCGGCCGTAGTCGACCACGGGGCAGGTGATGTCCCGATTCGAGACCCCGGTGAGCCAGGCGAGCTCCTCGTGGAGCACGGGGATGGGGACCCCGAGACCCACCATGAGGCTCGTGCCGTAGCCCACGAGGCTAGCCCCCCGGAGGAACCGGGGGTCCATCTGCTTGAGGTCGCCGGTCACCATGAGGGTCCCGGCGCCGCCCCGGGGGAGGCCCCGGGCGTTGCGGGGAGCAGCCGGCGCGTGCTGGGTGCCGGCCCAGGAGACGACCCCGGGCGCCCCCCCGAGGAAGATCCGCGTGCCCGTTCCCAGGGTCCAGTAGTAGGGGTCGTTGAGCAGGGGCGAGAGCTCTCCGGCCGAAGAGAAGGTGGCGTTGGCCATGCGGGGCCGGAGCACTCCCATGTACGTGTAGATGGTGCGGTCCGAGAGGTTCACGGCGCAGTTGTAATTCTGGTAGGCGTTGCGGGGATTGACCAGGAGGGCATCCCAAAAGTCCGCCAGGCGCATCTCTGCCCGGTGCTCCCGCAGGGGGTAGCAGTCGGTGCCGTAGGAGCTCGCCCGCAAAGTGACCTTGTGCCCCGCCACCAGATCCTCGATCACGTGTCCCCCCCCATAGGCGAAACGGCCCGGGTGCACCCGGTTCAGGGGGTCGTCCTCCCGCACCTGGGTCGCGCCCACGTAACAGTCCACGGCCGCCACGCCGGCGTACGCCTCGACCTCGTTCAGCCAGACCTTCGACGCCTTCATCTTGGGTCTGGTGTGTCCAAAGTTCAGGAATGCCCCGGACGAGCACATGGTGCCGAAGGTCCCGGTGGTCACCACGTCCACCCGCTTCGCGGCGGCTTTGGCCCCCTCGCTTTGCACCACGCCCACCATCTCTTCGGCGGTGACGACCACCGCCTTGCCGGAGCGGATCTTCTCGTTGATCTCCTGGATGGTCTTCTGCGGAGCGGGGCGGTCGGGCATGGGGGTCGTTCTCCGGCGCGGTGTGGGAGGGGGCGGAGCCGGCAGGTCCCTGCGAGTCCGCGGGCCCGAGTCTCCCTCAACTCGGGTCGAGAGGTCCAGGGGGTTGGCCGGCCAGGATGTACCGCCTGGGCGGAGAGCGGGTTCGGAGAACCCCTACGCTGCGCCGCGCGATCCGCGACAAGATCGAAATCGGAGTCGAAATCGCGGTCGGCGTCGGGGTCGATTTCGATTCGGACCGTGTGCCCACGGGGTCCGGTCCGTCCTCTCGTCCTGCTTGCGGGAAGTCCTCGGGGCTGTATCCTTGCCCCGCGTCACCCTGGCTCCGGCAACGCCGCGGGGCGGGCGGCAGGGCGGAACCGGTCAGACGCAGAAAAGGCCGAAGACCCCCTACTCCAGCGGGTCGCCGGCCTTCGCTGTACTGCCCCGGATGGGTAAATGGTGGGCGAGGCGGGATTCGAACCCACGGCCTCAGGTTCCGGAGACCTGCGCTCTATCCAGCTGAGCTACTCGCCCGAATAGGCGCGCCAGTAAAGCACAGGGCTTCGAGGAATGCAAGCTGCCAGGCGGCCCGCGATCCACCGCCTGAGTGGCAAGCGGGGTCCGGGAGCCCCTGCGCTCCGCCCCGCAATCCGCGGCGTTCGAAACGAGCATCTCCAAGGGAGACGGTGCGCCGAGCCGCACCGGTTTCGGTCGGGCTGCCGCGGATCGGTCGAGGTGGCACGGGGCTGCGCTCCGGGGCTCCCGGACCCCGCTCCAAAGATTTTGGTGGTGGATTCTGGCGGCCAGCCAGCCAGGCCGCCGGACAGCTATGCAGCGAGGCGGCTGGGCCGCCAAGCAGCCAAGCGCGTCCGCGAACAAGTAGATAGGAGCATAGCGATGAATCGACCCGCAAGGATCCTCGTCTGGGGGGTAGGCTGCCTGGTTCTGGTTCTGGCCCTGGCGCTGGTGGGGCTCAAGCTCTACCTGACAAAGGACCGCATCCTGGCGTGGGTCGTTCCGCCCCTGGAGGCGCAACTCGGGCGAAGGGTCGTGATTGCGGACGCGGGGGCCGGCTTCACGGGCATCCGGCTCGCGGGGCTCGACGTGCGTTCCGAAGGGGCGGTCGAGCCCCTGGTCTCCGCCGGTTTGATCCGAGTGCGCTGGAATCTGTGGGCGCTGCTGCGGGGGACGGTGCAGATCGACGAGGTGCGCCTGGTGGAGCCCCGCATCCGGGTGGTGCGCCTCGCCGACGGAACCCTGGACATCGACGACCTCCTGACCCGCGGTGAGGACAGGCTCCAGGAGGTCCCCGCCGAGCCGGCCGCGGAGCCGGGTAGACAGCCCACGCCACAGGGCAGCGCCGTGGGGCTCGCGGTGGCGCTCTTCTCCCTGGAGAACGGCCGGATCACCTTCGAGGACCAGAAGCGGGAACCGGCGGGCGTGTACGTCCTGGACGCCATCGACTCGCGCCTCTTCGACTTCGCCCTGGACCGGCCGACGCGTTTCGAGCTCTCGGCCCGCCTGCCCCTGGCCGAGGCCGGACGCTTCTCCCTGGCGGGTACGGTCCATCCCGCCACCGGCGACACCGCGGCCAAGGTGGCGGTGACGGCGTTCGACCTTCCGGGGCTCAACCCCCTGATGGGAGACGGGATGCGGTTTGCGGGGGGGACCTTCGGACTCGACCTGGACGTGACCCTCTCGGGCGGGGCTCACGCAGCGGTACAGGGATCTGCCCGGGTGGCGAGGTTGGCGCTGTCTTCCGGCGCGGAGGCGGGGCCGGCGACCGACGTGGTGCTCGATCTGGACGCCGCAGCGGACCTGGCAGGGGGGACCGCGGAGGTCCGGCGCCTGGATCTGCAGGCTGGGGATCAGACGGTTCGCGCCCAGGCCAAGGTCCAGGGCCTCCACACGCGCCCGCGGGTCGACTTCGTGCTTGCCTCCGAGGAGCTTCGGGTGGACCCGCTCCTGGCTCTGCTTCCCCCGGCCGATCCAGCCTCCCCCGGGGCAACTCAGGGGGCGCAAGGGGCGTCCGCCCCCGGGGCCGCCGAACCGGCGCCGGTTCCGGTGGACGCCTTCGGCGACGTGCGGATCGGAAGGGTGCTCGTCGGCGGAGCCGCGATCGAGGCCCTGGAGGCCCGGGTCGCCCTGGAGAAGGGCGTCCTCGTGGTGGAGCCCGCCGGCGCGCAGCTCTACGGCGGAACCCTGCGACTCACCGCCCGGGCCGAGTTGGAGAACCCGGGGCCCCCCTTCGCTGCGGGGGTGGACCTCGCCGGCACCCAACTCACCCCACTCCTGACCGCGTTTGCGCCGGCCTTCAAGGATACCCTGACCGGCACTCTGGGGCTCGCCCTGCGGGCACAGGGCCTGGGGGGCGATCTCGCCACGCTGCGCTCCCAGACCCAGGCCGAGGCCAAGGACGGGAAGATCCTCAACCACCCCCTCGCCCAGAACCTGGCGGCCCTCTTCCAGGTGAAGGAGCTGGAGACCTTGAACTTCTACAGCCTCCGGGCGGACGTGGAGACCGCGGAGGGGGTGGGGCAGGTGAAGTCCCTCGTGTTGAGCGGCCCCAACCTCCAGGCCACGGCCACCGGCACCGTGGGGCTGACCGACCGGGCCCTGGATCTGCGCCTGGCCGTGGCCCTGCCCCGGGAGCTCGCGGCCCGGCTGGTGCGGGAGCCCAATACCCTGGCGGCCGTGACGGACGCCCAGGGTTGGTCGCGGCTCCCCCTGCGCCTGCGGGGCACTGTGGACGCGCCTTCCTACGGCCTCGACGCCGAGGGGCTCAGGGAGGCGGCGGCCCGGGCTGTGGGGGGAAAGGTCGAAAGGGTCCTGGAGGAGAAGGTGCTGGACAAGCTGCCCGTGGGAGAGGAGGAGAAGGGGCAGCTCCAGGAGGGGTTGCGAAGGCTCCTGGGGAGATAGGGGGCGCAGGGGGCGATGCCCGCTGCCGCCGCTCCAGTATCCACCACCAAATTCTTGGGGCGGGGTCCGGGAGTCCTGGAGCGCAGCCCCGTGCCCCCTCGACCGAACGGCGGCAGCTCGGCCGAAATCAGTGAGGCTCGGCGCACCGGCTCCCTCGGATCCGCGGCCTCAGGACATCGCGGATTGCGGGGCGGAGCGCAAGGGCTCCCGGACCCAGCTTGCTACCCAGGTGGTGGTTCCTGGCGCCGTTTTCCGGTTGACACCCGCCCCCCCGGTTCACTATCCTCCCGTTTTCCCCGTATCCCGGCGGCCCCCCCGGGGGCTTTTCTGGAGGACCCATGTACGCAGTGGTGAAGACCGGAGGAAAGCAGTACACGGTCGGCGAGGGCACCTTCTTCAAGGTGGAGAAGTGCCCCGGGGCCGTGGGCGAGGAGATCGTCTTCGACCAGGTGCTGCTCGTCTCGAAGGACGGGGAGCTGACCCTGGGCAGGCCCGTGGTGGAAGGCGCCCGGGTCAAGGGCACGATCGTGGAGCAGGGCCGCGAGAAGAAGATCATCGTCTTCAAGATGAAGCGCCGCAAGGGGTACCGCCGCAAGCAGGGGCACCGGCAGTGGTACACCGGCGTCAAGGTGAGCGCCATCGAGGCTTGAGGATCCGGCCGTTCCGGATTCGGAGGAGAAGGACCCATGGCACACAAGAAGGCAGGGGGCAGTTCCCGGAACGGGCGCGACAGCCGCGGCCAGCGCCGGGGCGTGAAGCGGTTCGGCGGACAGGTGGTTCGGGCCGGCAACATCCTGGTGCGGCAGCTCGGAACCAAGATCCATCCCGGCGCCAACGTGGGGCTCGGCAAGGATTTCACCCTGTTTGCCCTGGTGGACGGGGTGGTGAAGTACGAGACCCAGGGGCGCGGGGGCAAGCGGCTCAAGAAGGTGGCCAGCGTGGTTCCTGCTCCGGAGGGTGCGGCCTAGGACGCGCAGCTCCCCGGTTCCCCCCACACGACCCGGCCCGGACGCGGCGCGAAGCCCTCCGGGCCGTCGTGCGTCAGGGCGGAAGCGGCGGCCCGTGGCGTCCGTGGTGCGGCGGGGCACCGGGCGGGGGCGACTGCGCTCCGCGCGATGCGAAATTGCGGCTGCTGGCGGTCGCCGCGCTCCACTCCGCTACCCCCGCCCGGTACCCCGCCGCAGGATTCGTTTGAGCGTGGGGTTTTCCTCCCCACGAGGGACGTGACATGAAGTTCATCG
>JBFLZB010000016.1 GCA_040756475.1 Thermodesulfobacteriota bacterium | reverse complement strand
GGCGCACCTCGCCGGGGGCGAGCAGCGTCGCCCCCTGGGCCGTCACCCCCACCAGGAGGCGCTCTGCCCCCACGGCCTCGGCCAGGACGTCCGAGGCCCCGAGGCCGTTCTGGAGAGTGAGGACCGCCGTGCAGGGGCCGAGCAGCGGTCCCAGGGAGCCCGCCGCCGAAGTCGTGTGCTGGGCCTTCACCATCACGAGCACCAGGTCCGCGAGCCCGGCGGCGGCGGGGTTCGGGACCGCCCGGACCGGCACGTCCCGGACGTTTTCCCCCTCCCAGAGACGCACGCCCCGGCGGCCCAGCGCCTCTACGGCCGCGGGGCTCACGTCCACCAGCACCACGTCCTCCCCCGCCCGGGCGAGCATCCCCCCGAAGAGGCACCCCATCGCCCCCGCCCCGACTACCGCGATCTTCATCGTCGCCTCGTCTCCCGTTCTGCGCCGGTGAAGCCCCGCCTCCTCAGCGCGCCCGGATCACGGCCTCCCGGGCCGGCAGGCTCTCGTTTCCGGCGGCATCCCGCGCCCGGACGCTGTAGCGGTAGGTGCGGCCGGGCGCCGCGCTGGCGTCCACGTAGGAGACGGCCTCGCCCTTCAGGCGGGCGAGCTCGGCAAAGTCCCCCTCGTCTGCCCGCAGCACGATCACCTCGGCGTAGCGCTCGGCCCCGGAGGGGGCCCAGTGGAGGAATACACCCTCCGGCTCCGCCAGGGCCACGAGATCCGAGGGGGGCAGGGGGGGGACGGCGTCGATGGGGACGGCCGACGCCGGGGTCCCGGGGCTCTCCACTTCCCACCCCTCGGGGGTGCGGGCGGCCAGATGCACCGACCCGGTCCAGGGAACGCCGTTGGGGAGGCCTCCGACCCGGAGTTCCCACTGCCCCGGCGCGGCGGCTCCGACCCGGCGCGAGGAGGCGTCGTAGACCCGCAGGCCCAGAAGCTCGAAGCCGGGCGGGACCTCGGCGGGGGCGGTTCGGAGCAACACCTCGGCGTCCCCCGGAAGGGCCTCGGTCCGGGGTGCGGGAAGGGGGGTCCAGAGAATCTGGGCGGGGCCGGAGGAAGGGCCGGGGCGGCCGCGTCGGTCGGTCGCCTCGACCCGGTAGCGGTAGGTCCAGCCGGGGGAGGCGTCGGGGTCGGTCCAGGAGGTTTCGGGCAGCCCCTGGGTCTTTCGGGCCGCGGGGTCGACCTCGGCCACCGGCCGTAGGTCCTCGGGGCATCCTTCGCAGGGGGCTTCCCCGGGGGGCCAGGCGCGCCGCACCACCCGGTACCGGACCTCGCCGGTCAGGGTGCGCCCCCCCAGGTCGTCCCGGGGGGCCGTCCAGGAGACCGTGGGGCGGCCCCCGGGTGCCGAGAGGGCTACGGCCTGGGGTGCGCGGGGGAGCTGGAGCTCCGGCGGCCGGGGGTCACCCCGGCGGCCGCAGGAGGCGCAGGTCAGCACGACGAGGAGGGCCAGGACGACCGACCCACCCCTTGCCCCGGGCCTCTCCCGCGAGGGGAGAGCAAGCCTAGTCCCTCCTCGGCCAGACCGCATCGAGGCGCTCCCGGCCCAGGCGGGCCTCCCGCCGGACGTTCTCGGGGTTGGGGCCGCCCACGGCCCGGCGGGCCGCCACGCTCGCCCGGGGATCGAGGGCGGCGTACACGTCGGCGTCGATCCGGTCCGAGAAGGACCGCAGGGTCTCCAGGGGCAGCCCCTCCAGGGTGCCGCCGGCGGCCTCCAGGTGGCCGACGATGCGGCCCACCACCTCGTGGGCCTGGCGGAAGGGCAGGCCCTTGCGCACCAGGTAGTCCGCGAGATCCGTGGCGGTGAGGTAGCCGGCCTGGAGGGCCTGCTCGGCCTTCTCGGGGCGCACTCGGAGGCTCCGGACCATCTCCACGGCTATGGCGAGGCTGCCCTTGACCGTGTCCAGGGAATCGAAGACGGGCTCCTTGTCCTCCTGCATGTCCTTGTTGTAGGCGAGCGGCAGGGCCTTGAGGGTGGTGAGCAGCGCCACCAGGTTCCCCACGGCGCGCCCTGCCTTGCCCCGCAGGAGCTCGGGCACGTCGGGGTTCTTCTTCTGGGGCATGATGGAGGAGCCCGTGCAGAAGCCGTCGGAGAGCTCCACGAACCGGAATTCCTGGGCCGACCAGAGGACGAGCTCTTCGGACAGGCGCGAGAGGTGGGTCATGACCACCGTCGCGGCGAAGAGGAACTCCACAGCGAAGTCCCGGTCCGACACGGCGTCCAGGCTGTTGCGGCACACCTCGGCGAACCCGAGCTCCCGGGCCACCCGTGCCCGGTCCAGGGGATAGGGGGTGCCCGCGAGCGCGCCGGCCCCGAGCGGAGAGCGTCGGATCCGCCCCAGGGCGTCGCGAAACCGCTCGGCGTCCCGGAGGAACATCTCGAAGTAGGCGAGCCAGTGGTGGCCGAAGGTCACGGGCTGGGCGCGTTGGAGGTGGGTGTAGCCGGGCAGGAGCACGGCGGCCTCGGCCTCGCCCCGGGTCAGGAAGACCTCGCACAGCCCCCGCAGGAGGTCCAGCACCTCCGGGACCTCGTCGGCCAGGTAGAGCCGAAGATCCAGGGCCACCTGGTCGTTGCGGCTCCGGCCCGTGTGGAGCTTGCCCCCCACCGGGCCCACGAGCTCGGTGAGGCGCTTCTCCACCGCCATGTGGATGTCTTCGTCGGCGTCGCGGAAGACAAAGGTGCCCGCCTCGATCTCCGCGAGCACCCGGTCGAGGCCCGCCACGAGCGTCTCGGCCTCCTCCGTCGTGAGCACCCCCACGGCCGCAAGCATCCGCGCGTGGGCCTGGGAACCCCGGATGTCCTGCCGGTACATCCGCCGGTCGAAGCCGATGGAAGCGGTAAACCGCTCCACGATCTTCAGGGTCTCTTCCCGGAATCGCCCGCCCCAGGGCTTCTCGGACATGGAATCTCCTTTGGGCGTGAGACGTGAGAGGAAGTGCCGAGCCCCCGGCCCCTCACGCTTTGCGACCCACGCTTCACGCGCCTTACCCCCGCAGCTTCTTCAGCGTCCTCAGGCGCAGGGCGTTCAGGCGGATGAAGCCGGTGGCGTCGGCCTGGTTGTAGACCGTGTCGGCCTCGAAGGTGGCCACCTCGGGGTCGAAGAGGGTGCGGGGGCTCTTGCGGCCCACCACGGTGCAGTTGCCCTTGTAGAGCTTGAGGCGGGCGGTGCCCGTCACGTCCTTCTGTGCCTCGTCCATGAAGGTCTGGAGGGTCTCCCGCTCGGGGGCGAACCAGAAGCCGTTGTAGACCAGCGCCGCGTACCGGGGCACCAGGGAGTCGCGCAGGTGGAGCACCTCCCGGTCCATGGTGAGGCTCTCCACCGCCTTGTGGGCGGCACGCAGGATGGTGCCTCCGGGGGTCTCGTACACGCCCCGGCTCTTCATGCCCACGAACCGGTTCTCCACGATATCCACCCGCCCCACGCCGTGGCGACCCCCGATCTCGTTCAGGTGGGCGAGCAGCGCCGCCGGGCCCAGGCGCTCGCCGTTCACCGCCACGGCGTTGCCCGCCTCGAAGTCCACCTCCACGTACTCGCCCTTGTCGGGGGCCTTCTCGGGGCTCACGGAGAGGAGGAACATGTCTTCGGTGGGCTCCCGCCAGGGGTCCTCCAGGATGCCCCCCTCGAAGGAGATGTGCAGGAGGTTGCGGTCGCTGGAGTAGGGCTTGGCCTTGGTCACCGGCACGGGGATGCCGTGGGTCTTGGCGTAGTCGAGCAGGAGCTCTCGGGAGTTGAGCTTCCACTCCCGCCAGGGGGCGATGATGCGGATGTCGGGCTGGAGCGCGTAGGCCGTGAGCTCGAAGCGCACCTGGTCGTTGCCCTTACCGGTGGCACCGTGGGAGACCGCGTCGGCCCCCTCCATCTCGGCGATCTCCACCAGGCGCTTGCCGATCAGGGGACGGGCGATGGAGGTGCCGAGCAGGTACGACCCCTCGTACACGGCGCCGGCGCGGAACATGGGGAAGACGAAGTCCCGGACGAACTCCTCCCGCAGGTCTTCCACGTAGATCTTGGAGGCTCCGGTCTTGCGGGCCTTTTCCTCCAGGCCGGTGAGCTCCGCCCCCTGGCCGAGGTCGGCCGCGAAGCACACCACTTCGCACCGGTACTCCTCGATGAGCCACTTCAAGATGACCGAGGTGTCGAGCCCCCCGGAGTACGCCAGCACGACCTTCTTGACCTTCTGTCTTGCCATGTTTCTTCCTTTCTCGAAGCTCGGACGGGTCGGACCCGCCAGACTCGTCAGACTCGTCAGACCGGTCAGAAACCCTTGAGCAGCGTCACGAGGATCGCCTTCTGCACGTGGAGGCGGTTTTCGGCTTCGTCCCATACGGCGGACTGGGGCCCCTCCAGGACTTCGTCCGAGACCTCCTCGCCCCGGTGGGCGGGCAGGCAGTGGAGGAAGGTCGCCGCGGGGTCGGCGGCGGCCATGAGGGGGGCGTCCACGGTGTAGCCCCGGAAGGCCCGGACCCGGGCCTCCTGCTCGGCCTCTTGGCCCATGGAGGCCCACACGTCGGTGTTGACCGCGTGGGCCCCGGCGGCGGCCTCCTTCGGGTCTGCCACCACCGCCACGTCGGCGCCGGCGGCCCGGGCGGCTTCCAAGACCTCGGGCGCGGGCCGGTAACCCTCGGGGCATGCCAGCCGCAGGCGAAACCCCAAGACCGCCGCGGCGTTGATCCAGGAGTGGGCCATGTTGTTTCCGTCCCCAATCCAGGCCGCCCGCAGGCCCTCCAGGCTCCCGCGGCGCTCGAGCACCGTGAGGAGGTCCGCCATGACCTGACAGGGATGGTAGAGATCGGTGAGCCCGTTGATCACCGGCACGTTCGACCAGCGGGCGAGCTCCTCCAGGAGGTCCTGGGAGAAGGTGCGAACCATGACGGCGTCCACGTACCGGGAGAGCACCCGGGCGGTGTCCTGCACCGGCTCGCCCCGACCGATCTGGGTGTCGCGGGGGGAGAGGAAGAGCGCCTGGCCGCCGAGCTGGAACATCCCCACCTCGAAGGAGACCCGGGTGCGGGTGGAGCTCTTCTCGAAGAGCATGGCGAGGGTCTTCCCCTCCAGGAGCCGGTGGGGCTCCCCTCGCGCCTGGCGGGTCTTGAGGTCCCGGGCCAGCGCGAGGATCGCCAGGAGCTCTTCCCGGGTAGAGTCGGTGAGGCGCAGAAAGTGGCGGGGCATGGTCGGGCTCCTCTGCAAGGGGCAATCCCTGCGGGACGCCGGGGCGGGCGCCGCTCTCACAGGGTTTCGAGCACTTCTGCCAGTGCCGCCAGGAGGGCGTCGATCTCCTCCTTCTCCACGATCAGGGGCGGGGCCAGGCGCAGCACTCCCTCGCCGGCGGTTCCGGTGAGGAAGCCCCGCTCCAGGAGCTCCCGCACCAGGTGGGCCGCCGGGTACCCCGGGGCGAGCTCCAGCCCCGCCAGGAGACCCCGCCCCCGCACCGCCGCCACGGCAGGGCAGGCGCCCGCCGCTACCCGGAGGCCGGCCAGGAGATACTCTCCCATGCGGCGACAGTGGGCCAGGAACCCTTCGCCGAGCACGGTGCGCACGGAAGCCAGAGCTGCGGCCGCCGCCAGGGGGTTGCCGCCGAAGGTCGAGGCGTGGGTGCCCGGGCTAAAGCTGCGGGCCACGGTCTCGGTGGCCAGCAGCGCCCCGATGGCTACCCCGCCCCCCAGCGCCTTGGCGAGGGAGCACAAATCCGGTGCGACCCCCTCCTGCTCGCAGGCCAGAAAGGTGCCGGTGCGCCCCACTCCGGTCTGCACCTCGTCGAAGATGAGCAGCGCGCCCCGGGCGTCGCACAGCTCCCGCACTTGCCGCAGGTACCCCGCCGAGGGGACCCGGATGCCCCCCTCCCCCTGGACGGGCTCCAGGAGCACCGCTGCCGTGTCGGGCCCCACGGCCGCTTCCAGCGCCTCCGGGTCGTCGTAGGGCACGTAGCTGAAACCCGCCGGCAGGGGGTCGAACCCGACCTTCACCTTGTCCTGGCCCGTGGCCGTCAGGGTCGCCAGGGTGCGGCCGTGGAAGCTCATGGTGGCGGAGACGACCCCGGTGCGCCGGGGCTCCCCCCGGTCCTTCTGGTACTTGCGGGAGAGCTTGATGGCGGCTTCGTTCGCCTCGGCGCCGCTGTTGCAGAAGAACGCCCGGTCCGCGAAGGTGTGTTCCACCAGGAGCTTTGCCAGCCGCGCCTGGGGCTCGATGTGGTAGAGGTTCGAGACGTGCATCAGCCGTCCGGCCTGCTCGCGCACCGCCTCCACCACGTGGGGGTGGCAGTGCCCCAGGTTGCACACTGCGATGCCCGCGAGAAAGTCCAGGTACTGGCGGCCGTCCGCGTCCCACACCCGCATCCCCTGGCCCCGCACCAGGGCCACCGGGAACCGGGCGTAGGTGGCCATCAGGTACTGCTCGGAAAGGCCGATGATGTCTTGATTGCCCATGGTCTAGCCCTCGCTCGCGTCGCCCACACCGGTCCGACGGGTCAGACGAGTCCGACGAGTCGGACGGGGTGACACTGCCGTCACTTCCCCAGGATTTCCGTCCCCACCCCGCCCCGGGTGAAGATCTCCAGGAGCACGGCGTGGCGGGCGCGGCCGTCGACGATGTGGACCTTGCGCACGCCTTCGTCCAGGGCGTCCAACGCGCACTGGAGCTTGGGGATCATGCCCCCCCGGATGACCTTGCTCGCCACGAGCCCTGGGGCGTCCTCCTGGCGGATGGTGCTCAGGAGTTTCCCGTCCCCGTCCAGGATGCCCTCCACGTCGGTCAGGAGCACGAGCTTCTCGGCCTTGAGAGCGCCGGCCACCTTCCCGGCCACGAGGTCGGCGTTGATGTTGTAGGTCTCGCCCTTCTCCCCCACGCCCACGGGCGCGATCACGGGGATGAAGCCTCCCCGGTCCAGGGTCTCGATCACCGCGGGGTGGATCGCCTCCACCTCGCCCACGGCGCCGATGTCGATGATCTCCGGGGGCAGGCGGTCGTCCACCTTCTTGTGCATGTAGAGCTTGCGGGCGCGGATGAGCCCCCCGTCCTTGCCCGAGAGGCCCACGGCCCGACCGCCGTGGAGCTGGATGAGGTTGACGATCTCCTTGTTGACCTTGCCCACCAGCACCATCTCCACCACGTCCATGGTGGAGGCGTCGGTGACGCGCATGCCGTCCACGAAGCTCGACTCGATCTTCATCCGGTCGAGGACCTGGTTGATCTGGGGCCCCCCGCCGTGGACCACCACGGGGTTGATCCCGATGTACTTGAGAAGCACCACGTCTCGGGCGAAGCTCTCCTTGAGGGCCTCGTCCACCATGGCGTGCCCCCCGTACTTGATCACCACCACCTTGCCCTGGAACTGCCGGATGTAGGGCAGCGCCTCGTGGAGGACGCGGGCCTTTTCGATGAGCTCTTTCACTTGCTTCGCTCCGGACATCGATGGATGGGACGTATGGGAGGGCAAGGCCCCGACAGGCGAGCCCCTTCCGCCACCCGTCACCCGTCACCTCACAGGATGTACCTGGCCACGTCGGCGTCGGCCACCACGTCGGCCAGGCGGCGGCGCACGTAGTTCCGGTCGATGGTGAGGCTCTGGTCCTCCAGGTCGGGGGCCTGGAAGCTCAGCTCCTCCACCACCCGCTCGAGGATCGTGTGCAGCCTGCGGGCGCCGATGTTCTCGGTCTTGTCGTTGACCCGCACGGCCATCTCGGCGATCTCGTCCACCGCGTCCTCGGAGAAGGTGAGCTCCATCCCCTCGGTGCGCAGCAGTTCGGCGTACTGCCGGGTCAGCGCGTTCTGGGGCTCGGTGAGGATGCGGACGAAGTCCTCCTTGCCCAGGGCGTCGAGCTCTACCCGGATGGGAAAGCGCCCCTGGAGCTCGGGGATGAGGTCCGAGGGCTTGGACATATGGAACGCGCCGGCGGCGATGAAGAGGATGTGGTCGGTCTTCACCGTGCCCTGTTTGGTATGCACGGTGGAGCCCTCCACGATGGGGAGGATGTCGCGCTGCACCCCCTCCCGGGAGACGTCGGGGCCGCGGCCGCCCTCGCGGGAAGCGATCTTGTCGATCTCGTCGATGAAGATGATCCCGTGGTTCTGGGCGCGATCCAGGGCGAGCTCGGTCACCCGCTCCGGGTCCACGAGGCGGCCCGCCTCCTGCTCGCGCAGGAGCTCCAGGGCCTCGGGCACCTTCACGGTGCGGCGCTTCTTCTTCTTGGGGAAGAAGTTGCCGAGCATGTCCTGGATCTGCATGCCCATCTCTTCCATGCCCTGGCCGGTGAAGATCTCCATGGCCGGCGCCGGGGAGGCCGCCGTGATCTCCACCTCCACCATGCGGTCGTCCAGCGCCCCCGCCCGCAGCATCTGGCGCAGCTTCTCCCGGGTGGGGTCGGGCTCTTCCGCCGGCCCGGCCCGGCGGGGCAGCAAGAGGTCCAGGAGCCGCTCCTCCGCGAGCTCCTCCGCCCGGGAGGTCATCTTGGCCGTCTCCTCCTCCTGCACCATGGCCACGGCCACCCGGGTGAGGTCGCGCACCATGCTCTCCACGTCGCGGCCCACGTACCCCACCTCGGTGAACTTGCTCGCCTCCACCTTCACGAAGGGGGCGCCGGCAAGCCGGGCCAGGCGCCGGGCGATCTCGGTCTTGCCCACCCCGGTGGGGCCGATGAGGAGGATGTTCTTGGGCGTGATCTCGTCGCGCAGGTGCTCGGGCACCTGCTGGCGCCGCCACCGGTTGCGAAGCGCGATGGCCACGGCCTTCTTGGCCTTGTCCTGGCCCACGATGTACCGGTCGAGCTCCGAGACCACCTCCCGGGGGGTGAATGCGGACATCCCTAGCCTCCCAGCTCCTCGATCTCCAGGGCTTCGTTGGTGTAGATGCAGATGCGCGCCGCGACCTTGAGGGCGTGGCGGGCGACCTCGGCCGCCCCAAGCTCCGTGTGCTCCAGGAGCGAGAGGCCCGCCGCCAGGGCGTAGGGCCCTCCGGACCCGATGGCCACGATCCCCTCCTCGGGCTCCACCACGTCGCCGGTGCCCGAGAGCAGCAGGGTGGCCTCGGCGTCGGCCACGAGCAGCATGGCTTCCAGGCGTCGCAGGTACTTGTCGGTGCGCCAGTCCTTGGCGAGCTCCACCGCAGCCCGGTGGAGGTTTGCCCGGTGGGCCTCGAGCTTGCCCTCGAAGCGCTCGAGGAGCGTAAAGGCGTCGGCCGTGGCCCCGGCGAATCCGGCGATCACCTTGCCGTCGCGCAGCCGCCGCACCTTGCGGGCCGTGCGCTTGAGCACCGTGCTGCCGAAGGTCACCTGCCCGTCGGCCCCCATGGCCACCCGGTTGTCGCGCCGCACGCAGACCACGGTGGTGCCGTGAAATCTTGGAGCCTCGAAGCTCATGCGTCTCCTTCCAGAACCTCGACCATGGTCCATGGTGGAACGGGCTCTTTCTCCAACGGACAACGGGCAACGGACAACGGGCAGCTCCCTACGCCCGCGGATGTGCCTTGTCGTACACTTCCATGAGCTTCTCGATCCCCACGTGGGTGTACTTCTGGGTGGTCGAGAGGCTCTTGTGCCCCAGGAGCTCCTGGATCGCCCGCAGATCCGCGCCCCCCGCCAGGAGGTGGGTGGCGAAGGTGTGGCGCAGGGTGTGGGGGCTCACCTTTCGCGCGATGGCGGCCTTGAGGAGCCAGCGGTCGAGCACCCGTCGCACGCTCCGGTCCGTGAGGCGCCCTCCCCGCACGTTGAGGAACACGGGCCCCCCGGGCTCCAGGGGGAGACCGGCGGCGGCGCGCGCCTCCAGATAGGCCTCCACGGCCCGGGCCGCGGGCTCGGTGAGGGGGGCCTCCCGTTCCACCCGGCCCTTGCCCCGGATGCGCGCCGTGCGCGAGGCAAACCGCAGGTCTCGGCCGTCGAGGGCCACCAGTTCCCCCACCCGGATGCCCGTGCCGTAGAGCAACTCCAGGAGCGCACGATCCCGGGCGGCCAGGAGCCCCTCCCCCTCCACCGCTCCCAGGAGGTGGAAGATCTCGTCCACGGGCAGAAACCCCGGGAGCCTCCGGGGCGCCTTCGGCGCCGCGAGGCCTTCGGCGGGATTGGCCGCCAGCTGGCCCTCGCGCACCAAATACCGAAAAAAGCCCCTCAGCCCCGACAGGGTGCGGGCAATGGACGTGCGGGCGTGGTCCCCGTGGAGCGACGCCAGAAAGGCGCGCACCGCCCCCGCGTCCACCGCCGTCCAGAAGCGCGGTCCCGCGCCTGCGCCGGAGCGCCCCGCCGCCCAGGCGGCGAAGGAGCGCACGTCGCGTCCGTAGTTTCGCACCGTGTGGGCAGAGGTGTTGCGCTCGTAGGTCAGGTGGTGGAGGAACGCCTCCACCCAGGGGTCCTCCCCCCCTTCGGCCTTGCCTGCCATCCGCTCCCTCGTTCCAGCGCTCCCGCCCAGGCTCCAGGGAAAGGAAAGCGGGAAGGGTAGCACACTCGGAGCACCCCTCAACAGGGTTGGCAAAGCCCCCGATCCACCGCCTGGGTGGCAAACGGGTTCGGGGAACCCCTGCGCTGGGCAATACGATCCGCGACAATGGGAAGGGGTAGGCCCGGAGGGGGAGGGGGATCACGCCAGCCCGTCGATCCGACGCAGGCCTGCCCGCCGGGCTTCGGCAAGGGCCTGGGCGTGCTCGGCCCGGGTGACCCGGCGGTCGAGGGGGGGTAGCTCCCGGGCGTCGCCCACCGGGCGGTACTGGGCCATGACGTTGACGTAGGTGTGCGGCGAGATCTCCCGGGCGAGGAACGCCATCACCTCCCGGGTCCCCGCCAGGCCCCCGGGCATGACCAGGTGCCGGACGAGGAGGCCGCGCACCGCCACGCCCCGCTCGTCCAGCACGAGATCCCCCACCTGGCGGTGCATCTCGCGCACGGCCTCCCGGGCCACATCCCCGTAGTCCGGCGCCGCGGCCAGGCGCTCGCCCACCTCCGGGCTCGCCCACTTGAGGTCGGGCATGTACACGTCCACGACCCCGTCCAGGAGCCGCAGGGTCTCCACCGCGTCGTACCCGCTCGAGTTGTAGACGAGGGGGATGGCGAGCCCCCGGCGGGCCGCCAGGGCGACGGCCGCGAGGATCTGGGGCACCACGTGGGAGGGGGTCACGAGGTTCACGTTGTGGCACCCCCCGCGCTCCAGCGCCAGGAAGGTGCGCGCCAGTTCGGACGGCGCCACCTCGCGGCCGTCGCCCTCCCAGCTCAGCTCCCAGTTCTGGCAGAAGCGGCACAGGAGGTTGCAGCCGGAGAAGAAGACTGTGCCCGAGCCCCCCGTGCCCGGCGGCCCTACCAGGGGAGCCTCCTCCCCGAAGTGGGGACCGGCCGACCCCACCCG
This sequence comes from Thermodesulfobacteriota bacterium, assembly GCA_040756475.1. Lineage (NCBI taxonomy): Bacteria > Pseudomonadati > Thermodesulfobacteriota > Thermodesulfobacteriota bacterium. Next base: position 32,479 of record JBFLZB010000016.1, on the reverse strand, counting down.
TGCCCGGCGCCCCGTGCGGCAAAAGCCCCGTTCGCCCCACAGGCGGTCTACCCGGCAGCGCCGCGGGCACAGCTCGCAGGAGCGCAGGCGGCGCCAGGCCTCCCGCAGGGACGCGGCGAGGCGGCCGTCGTCCAGGCTCTTCCGGTAGGAGGGAAGGAGCACGGGATCCTACCGCGGCTCCACCCCGGGCATCGCGCTCATCGGCTCCAGAACCCCTCCGGGTCATATTTGCGGATCACCTCCAGGTCTACCGGGGTCGGCTCCGCCGTCGTCGCCGGCCGAGGAGGCAGGGTCAAGGGCCACCCGGTAAGGTCGCGGACCTCCTCGGACGACGTGCCGGGGTGGACGGAGAGGAGCACCATCTCGCGGGTACGGGGGTGGAACCCGAAGACGGCCTTGTCGGTGATGACCGCCGCGGGCCCGCCCCGCACCAGCCCCTGGTCCTCCCGCCAGCGGCCTCCGAGCCCGTAGCCCGGGCTCGTCACGTGCCGCACCCGTTCGACGAACCGGCGGCGCTCGTGCTTCATCACCACCACCAGCCGGCCGGCCAGGCACGCGATGTCGCACGCCCCCCCGCTGCCGGGCAAGCGCACGATCCTGTCGCCGTCCCCTACCTCGGTGGTGTTGAGGTTGCCGTAGCGGTCGACCTCGGCCCCGCCGATGAACCCCAGATCCACCCGGCCGGACTGCAAGAGGCCCATCACCGTCTCCATCCCCATGCACATCCGCGCTTCCCGGATGTTCGGGGGGTCACTCATGGTGATGAGGGGCGCCGCAGCCGGGGTGTCCCGGAGTACCCCGTTCTCGAAGAGCCCTACCGCCCGAGGTGCGTGGGTGGAGCGCGCCAGGAGGAACGCCAGGAGCGGCAGCCGCATGCCCACGAAGACGAGCTCCCGGTCCCTGATCTCCCGGGCCGCCGCCGCGATCATCAGCTCTCCGGGCGTGTATTCGGGGGTCACATTCTCTGTGCTCATGGCTTGCTCGTGAAGCGTGAGACGTGAAGCGTGAAGCGTGAGACGTGAAGCGGGCTCATCGGCTCCTGCCCTTCACGCTTCACGTCTCACGTCTCACGCATCACGACTAGTATCCGTAATCCACCGGTGCGGAGTATGCGTGCTCGGCCACGGCGAGGGCGTCGAGCCGGCCCTCTCCCCGGAGGAGCTCCCGATACCCGGCGTGGCTGCCGGGGTCCAGGACGTACCGGTCGAGCCACTCCAGGAAGCCCTTCCGGGTGCGGCTCGCGGCGTGGTAGGCGGAGTAGAAGCCGTGATCACGGTTGGAGTAGCCCTGGCAGGGGGAAGGGTGGCTACCCCCCGGCACTTCGGCCACGGCCGAGACCAGGAACCCCGGGATCAAGGTGCGGTTGGGATCGCTGGCGATGACCGACGGGGCAACGATCTCCTCCGCCACCAGGACCACCTTCCGGGCCGCCAGGGCGGCCTCCTGGGTTACCCCCAGGTTGCCCCACACGTGGGCGTTGCCCCGGGCGTCGGCCCGCTGCACGTGGAGCACGGCCACGTCGGGCTGGATGGCGCGCACGGCGACCAGCGCCTCGCCGGTGAAGGGGCAGCGGGTGGTCGTCAGTCCGGGGTTGCGCTCCAGGATCGTGCTTCCCAGCGCGGTTCGGGTGGGCAGGTACGGAAGCCCCTGGGCGGCGGCCTTGAGCCCGGCCTGGAGCGTGAGGTTCGAGTGCTCCACCACCTCGATGGGGCGGGGCACGCCGTCCTCCACCGCCCGCCGGTAGTTGTAGCCCGTCCCCATCATCACGTTTCCCACCCAGGCGGCTTCCACCCGGTGGACGCAGCCTGCCCCCACGAGCACGTCGAAGAGCATGTCGGAGATGGGCCCCACCAGCGTCAGATCCAGCCGGCCCTGGCGGACCATCTCGTACCCGGCGGCAAAGGGGATGAGGGATTCCAGGGCGGTCCCCAGCACCACCGCGTCGCCGTCGTGCACGAACTGCCCGATGGCCTCTTCCAGCGTCACCCGCTTGGTCTGCATGTCAACGCCCTCGCCCTTGCTCCCATCGCCATCGCCATCGGTATCGCCATCGCTATCGGGATCGGTATCGCCATCGATCCCGATACCGACGATGGACCGTCTGCGGGGCGGTTAAGGCTCCGCGAACACGAGGCAGGTGTTCTTGAGCTTCTCCTTGCCCCGGGCCACGATCTCCTCCTCGGTCATCTCCTCCTTGAGCTCGCTCCAGTAGTTGACCGTGTCGCCGATGAGGAGCATCGACACCAGCCGCACCGCGTCGAGGATGAGCTCCACCATGTGGGCGCAGCCCCGCGGACCTCCGAGCCGCCCCTGGATTTGCCGCACCACGCCGCGGCCGATCGTGAGCCCCACCAGCTCCGAGATCCCCTCGGTGCCCCGCAGGCACAGGGTGAGCGGGGTCTTGCTCATGGCCCCCTTGGCGGCCTCGATGGTGGCCGTGGAGATCCGCACCACCATCTCGAAGTGGATGGAGTGCTCCAGGTCCAGCAGCGAGCTCGTCACCAGGAGGTGGTCTTCGCCGCGGCGCTTGACGTTGGAGTGGATGCTTCGCTGGAAGATGTCCATTTCGCCTCTTCCGTATCCGTATCGGTATCGGTATCGGTATCGAACCCCATGTCGATACCGATCGCGATACCGATAGCGATTTTACAGGGGAATCCCGGGGCCTCACCCATCCCCCCCGAGCCCCCTGGTCAAAACGACGGCGGGGTGATGACCCACAGCGCCCGCATGGGCGCCGGGCCGGTGTTCTTCCACCGGTGGGGAACCGAGGAGTTGAAGTAGATGGAATCCCCCGGGTCCATCACGTACTCCCGGCCCCCCAGTTCCAGGTGGAGCGTTCCCTCCACCACGGTGCCGAACTCTTCCCCTTCGTGGGTGTAGTCCCCTTCGCTCTCCCCCCCGGGGAGCAGGGTGAAGAAGATGACCTCCATCTTGCGGTTGGGGACCTTGGAGGCGCCGAACTCGAAGATGACCTTGTCCTTGACCACCTCGAAGGGGATGCGGTCCGCCTTCTTGAGGAAATAGATCTGGTCGCCCCGGTCCGACTCGAAGAGCTCGCCGATGCTCACGTCCAGGGCCTGGGTGATGCGCTTCAGGCTCGCGATGGACGGGGAGTTCTTCGCGTTCTCGATCTGGGACAAAAAACTTTTTGAAAACCCCGTCTTTCGGGCCAGCTCCTCCAGGCTCAGGCCCCGGGCGTGTCGGGCTGTCTTGAGCTTCTTTCCGAGCATGGAATTTCTCCAACCGAGGTTTGGCAAGCTCCCGTCTCCGACCCTTGTAAACGAAAGTGCTCTCCTGGTCAACAGCGTGGCGGGCCCTCGATCCACCGCCTGGGTGGTAAGCGGGGTCCGGGAGCCCCTGCGCTCCGCCCCGCAATCCGCGGCAATTGGAGGAGGGATCCCTCGCGGAACCGGTGCGCCTGGCCTCACCGGGTTCCATGGACTGGGGCGGTTCAGTCGATGCGGCACGGGGCTACGCTCCGGGGCTCCCGGACCCCGCCCCGGATTTGGTGGTGGATTCTGGGGGCGCCTGGGCCCTACACCACGTAGATCGCCACGGCAGCATAATGGCACCAGCTCCCGGCCAGCACGAACAGGTGCCAGACGGCGTGCATGAACGGGATTCGCTTCAGGCCGTAGAAGATCGTGCCCACGGTGTAGCACAGGCCCCCCGCGACCAGGAGCGCCAGTCCGCCCGCGGCCAGCCGCTCCGTCAAGGGGCCCGCGGCCACGACGACCACCCACCCCACGCCCAGGTAGAGCGCGATGGAGACTCCCTTGCGCCGATGGCGGCACAACGCCTCCCGGGCGATCCCCACGGCGGCCAGGCCCCACACCGCGCCGAAGAGCGCCCATCCCCAGGCTCCCCGAAGGGTCACCAGAGTGAACGGCGTGTAGGTGCCGGCGATGAGCAGGTAGATGGAGGAGTGATCCAGGGTGCGGGCCACACGGCGCCAGGCAGGGGTGCGGGCGCTGTGGTACAGGGTGGAGCCCGCGAAGAGCACCACCAGGGTGGCACCGTAGACTGCGGCGCTCGCGATGCGCCAGGGATCGTCCCGCTCGGCCGCGAGCCACAGGAGCGCAAGCAGGCCGGCGACGCTCAGCAGCGCACCGAGGCCGTGGGTGACCACATGGACGCGCTCTTCCGCCGCGGTGTAAGGGAGGAGGTCGGGAGGGGGGGCATCGGGAGCGGAGCGGGGAGGGGGCATGGGGGCCTCGGGGCAGGGGAGGAATGAATGCCCGCTCAGAATACCCCGAGTCGCCCCCTCGGCACAGCTCCGTCGCCCCCGATGGTTGCCGGGTGCCACCCACTCCTCACATCTCGCCCTCCGGGCCCCGGGTTGGGGTGCCCTCGATTCCCCAGAGGTCTCCGACCTCCCGGGCCAGGGCTTCGACCGAGGCCCGAGCATAGGCCCAGGCCGCGTCCCGCGCCCGCCGGCTGGGCACCGGGCCTGCGGCGTCGTGGAGGTACCCCGGGCCGTAGGCCGCGGCGTAGGCTTCGGGGAAGGCGTCGGGGAATTCCTGGTTCGAGAGGATCCCGTAGGCCAGGGTCCACGCTCGGGGCACGAGCTCCACGCAGTAGCCGCCCCCGCCCAGGGCGAGCCAGCCGCGGGTGGGGGCGGCGAGCTCCCGCAGCGCCTCCACCGCCCGCACGTACCCCCGGGTGGTGAGGAGGAGCTGGGCCAGGGGGTCGGAGAAGTGGGTGTCGGCCCCCAGTTGGGTCACCAGCACGTCGGGCGCGAACCGCCGGACGGCGGGGGGCACGACCCGGCGGAAGGCCCACAGGTAGACGTCGTCGGTGGTGAAGGGGGCCAGGGGCACGTTGAGGCTGTAGCCCCGGCCCGGCCCTTCTCCCACCTCCTCGGGGAAGCCGGTTCCGGGGAAGCGGGTGAGCGGCGTTTCGTGCAGCGACACCGTGAGCACCCGGTCCGAGTCGTAGAAGGCGTCCTGCACGCCGTCGCAGTGGTGGACGTCCACGTCCACGTAGGCCACCCGCAGGCCCTCGCGCAGCAGGTGGCCGATGACCACCGCCGCGTCGTTGAAGACGCAGAACCCGTGGGCAAGGGCGGGACCGGCGTGGTGGAAGCCTCCGGCAAAGCTGAAGGCGGTCCGGGCGCGGCCGGCCAGGAGGAGCCGGGCGCCTTCCAGGGCGCCGCCGGCCTTGAGCGCTTCGGTCTCCCACATTCCGGGGAACACGGGGTTGTCCCCCGGCCCGAAGCCGTACCGCCAGGCATCGGCGCGGTCCTCCCCCCGGCTCAGGGCCGCCACCGCGTCCAGGTACTCGGCGGTGTGGAAGAGGGCTAGCTCGTCTCGGGTTGCGGCGGGCGGCTCCGCCAGGGCCGAGCCGGAGACGCCGAAGGCGCCGTACGCCCGCAGGAGCTCGAAGGTGCGCCGCAGGCGCTCGGGCTTCAAAGGGTGCGATGCCCCGTGCCCCCGGGCCCACATCCCTTCCGCGCAGAGAAAGACCGTCTTTCCGGCGGCATCCATCGCGCTCCCTCCGTCGCGGTGAACCGCGCCCTGCCCCCTCACCCCCGCCGCAGGTTCGGCACCACGACGGTGACCGCGGTGCCTCTTCCGTGCTCGCTCTCGATCCGCAGGTTACCCCGGAGGAGCTCCACCAGGTGCTTCACGATGGAGAGCCCGAGGCCCGTACCCCCCTGGGCGCGGGAGCGGCCGGGGTCCACCCGGTAGAACCGCTCGGTGACCCGGGGGAGGTCTTTGGGGGGGATCCCGATGCCGGTGTCGCGCACCCGGTAGGACGCCCCCTGGGGTGCCGCCTCCACGGCCACGGTCACCGCGCCGCCCCGGGGGGTGTAGCGCACGGCGTTCTGCACCAGGTTGACGAGGATCGACTCCACCCGGTCCGGATCCGAGACCAGGGGCAGGGGCTCGGACGGGAGCTCCCCGGAGAGGGTCACCCCCGCCGCCTCGGCCTCGGCGCGGAAGAGCTCCAGGACGTGCTCCACCGGACTGCGGGCGTCGAGCTCCCGGGCTGCCAGGTCCTCGGCGCCGGCCTCGATGCGGGCCAGGTCGGAGACGTCGGCCAGCAGGGTCTCGAGCCGAAGGGCGTTTCGCCGGATGGACTCCAGGAACCGGCGGGCTGCCCCGGGGTCTTCGAGGGCCCCGTCGAGCAGGGTCTCGGCCGACGCCCGCACGGCGGTAAGCGGGGTGCGCAGCTCGTGGGAGAGGTTGGCCACGAAGTCGGTGCGCACCCGCTCCAGGTGGGCCTGTCGGGTCAGGTCGCGCAGCACCACGAGCAACCCGGGGCGCCCCTCCTGGTCGGGAAGCGGCCGCAGCCTCGCCTCCAGCTCGCAGGCGGGCTCGGGCCAGGTGAGCCGCACCGGCTCGGGCGCGGCGCCCCCTTCCTTCCCGAACCGGTCCAGGGCCTCCAGGAGGCGCGGCTCGCGCAGCAGCTCCGCCCCGGGCAGCCCCTCGAGGGCTCCCCGGGGCAGGCGCAGGAGCCGGCGCGCGGGCTCGTTGGCCACGGCGAGGCGCCCTTCGCCGTCCAGCAGGGCCACGGCGTCGGGCAGACCGTCCACGAGGGCCTGGAGGCGCCTGCGGTCCCGCTGGAGGGCGCCCACCTGCCGCTCCAGGTCGGCGCGAAGATCCCCGAGGCTGCGCTCCAGGTCGGCCAGCTCGTCGCTGCCGTGAACGGCGAGCCGGGCCCCGTAGTCCCCGGCCGCGAGGCGGGCGGCGAAGGCGGCCATGGCCGAGAACCGGCGGGTGAGGCCCCGGGAGAGCAGGAGCGCGAGCCCCAGGGCCAGGGCGAGGGCCGGTACCACCGAGAAGAGCACCTTCCGGCGGGCCTCCCAGAGCACGGAGCGGACGTCGGTGAGGGGAAGGGCCGCCCGGACCACCGGCGGCCCCGGGACGGCCACGTAGATCATGTCCACCCCGAGGGTGGGGCTGCGGCGCACCCCCGTCCCCCGAGCACCCGCCCGGGCCGCGGCGATCTCGGGGCGGCCGGCGTGGTTCTCCATCCCCGAGGGATCGAACTCCGAATCGGCGAGCACCGTCCCGTCCCGGTCGACCACCGTAAGTCGAAACCCGCCCGCCGCCCCCCTGCGGCGCACGGTCTCCTGGAGCACGGGACCTGCCGGCGGCAGGTCCACCGCCGCGAGGCTCGCGAGGCTCGTGAGCCGCAACTCCAGGCGCCGGGTCTCGCGCCCCACGATGAAGGGGTCGAGCGCCATGCCCGCCACCAGGAGCACGACCACCAGGAGGACGGCGGAGTGGACGGCGAGTCGGGCGAAGAGGGTTCGTGCCACCGGGGGTCACTCCTTGGCGGGGCGGGCCTGGAAGCGGTACCCGGCGCCCCGCACCGTCTCGATGAGAACGGGGTTCGAGGGGTCGGGCTCCACCCGGGCCCGCAGGCGGCGCACGTGGACGTCCACGGTGCGCGGGTCCACGTACACCTCCGGGTCCCAGGCCTGCTGGATCAGGGCTTCCCGGGAGTAGACCCGGTTGGGGTGGGTGGCCAGAAAGGCGAGCAGCCGAAACTCCTGGGGCGCCAGCACCAGCTCCTCTCCGGCCCGGAGCACCCGGTGGGCGTCGAGATCGAGCTCCAGGTCCCCGAAGCGCAGCCGGGGCCGCTCGGGCTCCTCGCCCCGGGAACGCTTGAGGACCGCGCGCACCCGGGCCAGGAGCTCCCGGGGGCTGAAGGGCTTGACCACGTAGTCGTCGGCCCCGAGCTCGAAGCCCACGAGCACGTCCGACTCCTCGCCCCGGGCAGTCAGCAGGATGACCGGGACCGCCCGGGTCTTCTCCCGGCTGCGCAGGAGGCGCAGCACCTCGAAGCCCTGGAGGTCGGGGAGCATCACGTCCAGGAGGACGAGGTCCGGGGTGCGCCGGCCCGCCAGCTCCACGGCGAGGCGCCCCGTGGGGGCCCGGTCCACCTGGAAGCCCGAGACCTCCAGGTTGTAGGCCAGGAGCTCCAGCAGGTCTTCCTCGTCGTCCACGATGAGGACGCGGGGCATCGCTTCAGCCCTCCTGGGGCGTCGTGCGCTTCCAGACCGTGTGACGGATGTCCTTGCCCTTCACCAGGTAGATCACCATCTCCGAGATGTTGGTGGCGTGGTCGGCGATGCGCTCCAGGTACTTGCCGATCATGATGAGGCCGAGCGCCCGGGGGATGTTAGCGGGGTTCTCGAGCATGTAGGTGAGGAGCTCCCGGAACACCTGGTCGTTCAAGCGATCCACCTCGTCGTCGAGGGCGCACACCTCCTGGGCCCGTTCGGCATCCCGGGCGACATAGGCGTCGAGGGCCTGGCGCAGCATGGCCCGGGCCCGGTCCGCCATGCGGGGCAGGTCGATGAGGGGTTTCAAGGGCGGAGCCTCCAGGAGCTCGAGTACCCGCTCGCAGAGGTTCACCGCGAGGTCCCCGATGCGCTCGAGATCGGTGGTGATCTTGAGACCGGTGATGATGAGGCGGAGATCCCCGGCGGCCGGTTGGCGCAGGGCCAGGAGCTCGATGCAGTGCTCGTCCACTTCCACCTCCAGGCGGTTCACCAAATGGTCGCGCCCGATGGTCTCCCGAGCCAGCTCGGGGTCCCGGTCCACCAGTGCGCTCAAGGCCCGCCCGATGGCGTCCTCCACCAGCGCCCCCATCCGCAGGACCTTCTCCTGCAAGGCTTCGAGATCCGCCGCAAACGCCCTGCTCGTGTGTCGTTGCATGAGTTTCCTCGGAAAACCGTTGTTGACAGGATAACAGGATGGACAGGATGAAGACGGCTCGGATCGGGTCGAGTGACGCCGGTGCGGTCAACCCGACGTCCACCCTCGCGCTCTATCCCGTTTCATCCTGTCATCCTGTCCAAAGTCGTCCTCACCTGCCCCTACCCGAACCGCCCCGTCACGTAAGCCTCGGTGCGCTCCTCGCGGGGGGTGGTGAAGATCACCTGGGTGCGGTCGAACTCCACGAGCTTGCCCACGTAGAAGAACCCCGTGTAGTCCGAGATCCGGGCCGCCTGCTGCATGTTGTGGGTGACGATGACGATGGTGTAGCGGCTCTTCAGCTCGCCGATCAGGTCTTCCAGGCGGGCCGACGAGATGGGGTCCAGCGCGCTCGCGGGCTCGTCCATGAGGAGCACCTCGGGCTCCACCGCGAGCGCCCGGGCAATGCACAGCCGCTGCTGCTGCCCGCCGGAGAGCTCCAGGGCCGAGTGGCGCAATCGGTCCTTTACCTCGTCCCACAGGGAGGCCATCTTGAGGGCGCTCTCCACGAGCTCGGCCAGGCGGGCCTTGTCCTTCACCCCGTGGATGCGCGGGCCGTAGGCCACGTTGTCGAAGACCGACTTGGGGAAGGGGTTCCAGCGCTGGAACACCATGCCCACCCGGCGGCGCAGGTCCACCACGTCGGTCTGGGGCCGCAGGATGTCCTCTTCGTCCAGAAAGATCTGCCCCTCCGTGCGGGTGCCGGGGATGAGCTCGTTCATCCGGTTCAAGCACCGCAGGAACGTGCTCTTGCCGCACCCGGAGGGCCCGATCAGGGCCGTGACCCGGTGGGTGGGGATGTCGAGGTCGATGGCGTCCAGGGCCTTGGTCTGGCCGTACCAGACCCCGACCCCCTTGCAGGCGATACGGGTGGCTTCCATCTAGCGGGCGCTCTCCAGTCTTCGGCGCATCCGGCTCCGCACCGCGAACGCCCCGAGGTTCAGGGCGAACACCAGGCCGACGAGCACGAGCGCCGTGCCGTAGGCGAGCGGCCGCACCTTCTCAATGGCGTGGTGCTGGGTGGAGAGGATGTAGAGGTGGTAGGGCAGGGCCATGAACTGGTCCGAGGGGGAGCCGGGCACGAAGGGCAGATAGAAGGCGACCCCGGTGAAGAGGATGGGCGCCGTCTCCCCGGCGGCGCGGGAGAGCCCCAGGATGGCGCCGGTGAGGATGCCGGGCATGGCGGGGGGAAGCACCACGGTGCGCACCGCCTGCCACCGGGTCGCCCCCAGGGCGAGCGCCCCGTCCCGGTAGCTCTGGGGCACGCCGCGAAGCGCCTCCTCGCTGGCCGTGATGATCCACGGGAGCGTCAGGAGCCCCAGGGTGAGGCCCGCGGAAAGGAGGCTCGTCCCCAGGCCCAGCAGGTCCACGAAGAGCACCACCCCGAAGAGCCCGTAGACGACGCTCGGCACCCCGGAGAGGTTGCGAATGGCCAGACGGATCATCCGGGTCGTGGAGGCGTCCCGGGCGTACTCGTTCAGATACACCGCCGCCCCTACCCCCAGGGGCAGGGCAAAGAAGACCGTCAGCAGGCTCACCATGGTGGTTCCGGCGATGGCGGGGAAGATCCCCCCTTCGGTCATCCCCTTGCGGGGCGGCGTGGTCAGGAACTCCCACCCCAGGACCTCCCAGCCTTCCCAGGCGATGTGCCCCAGCAAGCCCAGGAGCACCGCCACGGTGGCCAGGGTGCAGAGCACCAGGTAGGAGCGGCCCAGGGCCGACCAGAGCCGCTTCACTGCCGCCCCCCCTGATACCGGTGGAGCACCCGGTCCGCGATCCAGTTCACGGTGAACGAGATGCAAAACAGCGCAAAGCCCACGGCGAAGAGGGCGAAGTAGTGGGAGGTTCCCCGGGGGACCTCCCCGAGCTCGATGGCGATCGTCGCGGTCATGGTGCGCACCGCCGAGAGGAAGCCGTCGGGAAGCGCCGGGGCGTTGCCCGTGGCCATGAGCACGGTCATGGTCTCGCCGATGGCCCGCCCCATGGCCAGCATCATGGCCGCCAGGATTCCCGGGGCCGCGGCGGGCAGGGTGACCTTCACCAGGGTCTCCCAGGGGTTGGCCCCCAGGGCGAGGCTCGCCAGCCGGTGGTCCCGGGGTACGCTGCGCAGCGCATCCTCCGAGAGGCTCACCGCCGTGGGAAGCGCCATGACCGCGAGCAGCAGCGAGCCGTTGAGGGCCGTGAGCCCGTTGGGGAGCCCGAAGGTGCGGGCGATCCAGGGGCCCACCACCACGATCCCGATGAAGCCCACCACGACGCTCGGAATGCTGGCCAGGATCTCCACCGCGGGCTTCAGGACCTCCCGCACCCGGGGCCGGGCGAACTCCGCCAGGTAGGAGGCGACCCCGATGCCCACGGGCACGGTCACGGCCATGGCGCCCAGGGTCACGAGGGCGGTGGACGCCACCATGGAGAGGATGCCGTACCCGGCCTCCACGGGGCTCGTGGGGTCCCAGCGGGCCGACGCGAGGAACTCCGACAGCGGGATTTCACGGAATGCCTGGGCCCCCTTCCAGAAGAGCAGGGCGAAGATGCCCCCCAGCACCGCCACCGAGCCGAACCCGCAGGACGCCAGCACGAGCTCCACGAAGCGCTCGCCCCACCGGGCGCGGGGCTTGCGCCTCACCGGTGCCTGGGAGGCACGGGCGGCCGGGGTGGGTTGTGTCGAGCTCACGGCATCTGGCTCCAATGCTCCGGTTGAGAGAAGCCGCAGGGTAGCCCCCGAATGTTACGGGCAGGTTACCGCCCGATTGCGGATGTGTGAAATCCCATGCCGGCGGGCCTGCCTGGAGCCCCAGGGCGAGCCTTCACACAGCCGTCAACGTTTCGTCATCATCTCGTAACATGGGGGGTCTATCCTGGGCGCAGCTGTGGAAACCCGATGCCGCAACGCAGTGGGCCCTTGAATGGCCCTGGAATCAAGACAGGAGAGCCCCCATGAAGAGAAGCGTGCTGCTCGTCACCCTGTGTGCCCTGCTGGCCGGCGCCTTCCTTGCCCCTCCGGGCGAGGCCCAACGCAGGAAGATGCTCCAGGTGAAGGGGTCCGACACCCTGGTGAACCTGGTGCAGGCCTGGTCCGAAGCGTTCCTGGAGGAGACCGGGGTCTTCGCCGCGGTGACCGGAGGCGGCTCGGGCACCGGCATCGCGGCCCTCATCGATGGGAAGACCGACTTGGCCAACTCCTCCCGGGAGATCCGCCCCAAGGAGATCGAGCTCGCCCGGGCCCGAGGCGTCGAGCCGGTGGAGCTCGCCGTGGCGGTAGACGGCCTGTGCGTCATCCTCAACGCCGCCAACCCCGTTGCGGCCCTGAGCGTCGCAGACATCGGCCGGCTCTTCCGGGGCGAGGTGGCCAACTGGAAGGCCCTGGGGGGAAGCGACGCCCCGGTCACCCTCTACGGCCGCCAGTCCAACTCGGGCACCTACGTCTTCTTCCAGGAGCACGTGCTCGGCAACCAGGACTACGCCACCAGCATGAACCACATGAACGGGAGCGCCCAGATCGTGGAGGCCGTGCGCAAGGACCCCTCGGCGGCGGGTTACGTGGGCATCGGGTACATCCTGGGCGAGGACGGCAAGGTCCTGCCCGGCATCCGGGCCCTGGACGTGGCGCCGGCCGGGGGCGGCCCCGCGATCAGCCCGCTGGACCGGGCGGCGGTCAACGACGGAACCTACCCGCTGTCCCGCTCGCTCCTCCAGTACACCAACGGCAAGCCCACCGGCGACGTGGCCCGCTTCCTCCAGTTCGCCCTCTCCCCGGCGGGCCAGAAGATCGCCGAAGAGCAGGGGTTCTACCCGGTAGGGGGGGCCTTGGCCGAGAAGAACCGAAAGGCTTTGGGGCCGTAGAACTCCAAGAGGGGGCACGTGCCAGGGGGCACCACCTGACCACCCGGTCGAGGCCTCACGGCTCCGGCAAGGGTCTGTTGCGATCCGTGTGGGTTCGCGTAGCCGCTGAGGGCTTGGGAATACGGCTGTCTTACCCGTAGGGGCACACAGCGTGCGCCCTCCCCGGAGGACGAACGCAACCCCCCGCGGGCGCACGCTGTGCGCCCCTACGGGCCCAGACCCCGGGATTCGCTCCCCGGCGGGTCGACCCACACGATCCGGAAGAGAACCAGGTTTCGATCCCGAAGCCAGGAGGTGCTTGTGAGTCCTTGCCGTTCGTGCCGGCTGTGCTAAGAGGAAAACCCCGGCGCCCGAAACCGGGCGTATCCAACCAAAGAGGAGAAACGATCATGGGCGAACTGTACAAGTGTGCCACCTGTGGCGGTCTGACGAAGGAAAAGGGACATCTTTGCGCTCCGCTGCCGGTCCAGGGGGGCACGTGCGATTACTGCGGGGAGGGGGCGGAGAGCGCTCGCCACGTCTGCCGGTCCATGCGGGAGAAGCTGGAGTACGTGTGCGACGCCTGCGGTCGCCTGGCGGCGAGCGCAGACCTCTTGTGCCGACCCGCAAAGTTGCCGGGCTGCTGATCCGCCGCCGTCGGAGTTCCGCCGCCGGCCGGGGGGCTTCCGCCAGTCGCCGTCGAGGGAGGTCTACTTGGAGACGGTGCAGGGAAACGCTGCACCGTCTCCAGGAGGGCGAAGGAGACGCGCCCGCGATGATCCGGCGGCGGACGGCAAAGCAGGGGATTTCCCTTCCAAGCCACCGTTGACTGACCCGGACCCAGCCTGCCCGATCTTCTCCAAAGGCCCCCTTGCGGGGCCTTTTTTCTTGACCCGCGCCCGCGCGATGTGGGAGCAGCCGAACCTCCCTTGCCGTGCCCCTGCCCCGATCCGCCCTCCCATTTGTGATGATTTGTTCACATGCCGGCGGCACTGGAGAAGCCAGGCGCCGCTGGCTGCGAGATTCGCCCTCCAGAGCGCCACACTTGCCCTGTAAGCATTAGAGAACTCTTATGTTGCAGGCGCCCTCCGATTTTCGTCCCCTTGACCTGGGTCAAGGGAGGGCTAGGCTCCTCCCACTAAAGTGACGATGCATTCACAAAGGAGAGTTCATGGGTGAGGCGCGGCTGGGGACCCAGGTGCGGCGAGAGCAGATTGCGGAGGCGGCCCTGGCGGTGATCTCGGAGCAGGGGCTGGCGGGCTTGAGCGTGGCGGCCGTGGCGCGACGGGTGGGGCTCGTCCCCTCGGCCATCTACCGGCACTTCGACGGAAAGGAGGGGGTCATCGACGCGGTCGTGGGCCTCATCCGCGAGCGCCTCCTGCGAAACGTGCGCGAGGCGTGCACCGAGGTAGACGACGCCCTGGACTGCCTGCGCCGCATCCTGACCCGCCACGTGCAGCTCATCCGCAACAACGTGGGGGTTCCGCGGGTCGTCTTCTCCGAAGAGCTCTATGCGAGCCGCCCGGGTCGCAAGGGCGAGGTCCACGCCGTGGTGACCGGCTACCTGGCGAGCGTGGCGGAGGTCATCCGCCGGGGCCAGGCCGCCGGGCGCATCCGCCCCGAGCTCGACGCCGGCACCCTTTCGGTCCTCTTCCTTGGGCTCGTCCAGCCCTCCGCAATCCTCTGGCACCTGAGCGACGGCCAGTTCGACGTCACCAAGCACACCCAACGGGCCTGGGAGGTCTTTCGCGGCGCCATCGAAGCGCCCGGCCTCCCCCGGCCCACCCAGCGCCGCGAGAGCGGCCGAGAAGGAGAGATGCTATGAGAAACCCGACGAAGTCGAACCTGTCTTCCCTCGCGTGCGTGGCCGCCCTCGGCCTGGCCCTCGTCCTGCCCGTCGCGGCGGGCGCCCACTGCGACACCCTGGACGGGCCGGTGGTGGGAACGGCGCGCACGGCCCTGGAGAAGGGCGACGTGACCCCGGTGCTCAAGTGGGTGCGCCCCGAAGAGGAAGGGGAGATCCGGGGTGCCTTCCAGCGGACCCTGGCGGTCCGGGGCAAGGGGGCTGCGGAGAAGGAGCTCGCCGACCTCTACTTCTTCGAGACCCTGGTGCGGGTGCACCGCGCCGGGGAGGGGGCGCCCTACACCGGCCTCAAGCCCGGCGCGGCCGTCGACCCGGCGGTTGCCCTGGCGGACAAGGCCCTGGAGAGCGGCTCCGTGGACAAACTGGCCGACGTGCTCGCCAACGCCATGACCAAGGGCATCCGGGAGCGGTTCGCCGACGCCTCGGAGAAGCACAAGCACGCGGAGAGCAGCGTGGACGCGGGGCGGGAGTTCGTGGAGTCCTACGTGGAGTTCACCCACTACGTGGAAGGACTCCACGGCTTGATCAAAGCCGGCGCTGCCCACCACGACGGCCACTGAGCCCAGCGCACCGCCCCCCTTTGCGGCCTCGACGGGCCGCAAAGGGGGGCCTCGTTTGCCAGAGGTGAACCATGAAACGGGCTCTCGTCGCGGTCCTGATCCTCGCGGTACTGCTCGCCGGGGTCGCCGTCTACCTCTTGTTTCGCCCCTCTTCCAGCCCCGGCACCCTGCTCGTCTCCGGCAATATCGAGGTTACCGGCGCCGAGGTGAGCTTCGAGATCCCCGGCCGGGTGGCGGAACGCCGGGTGTCGGAGGGTCAGGTCGTGACCGCGGGGCAGGTGGTGGCGGTCCTGGACGCCGAGGAGTTGGAGCGCGAGGCTGCCCTGCGGCGGGCCGAGGTCCGTGCTGCCGAGGCCGCCCTGGCCGAGCTCGAGGCCGGCTCCCGGCCGGAGGAGATCGAGCGGGAACGAGCCGCCGTGCGAAGAGCCCAGGCCTGGCTCGACGAGCTTCTGGCCGGCTCCCGGCCCCAGGAGATCGCCGCGGCCGAGGCAGCCGTGGAGCAGGCCCGCGCCGAGGCCGAGCGCTGGTCGGCGGAGTACGACCGCCAAAAGCGCCTCTTCGAGCGAGAGGTGATCTCCGCTAAAGAGCTCGAAGGAGCCGAGGCCGCCTACAAGACGACCAGTGCGGTCCTGAGAAGCGCCGAGGAGCGCCACCTCCTGGTCCGGGAGGGCCCCCGGGGCGAGCAGATCGCTCAGGCCCGCGCCGGCCTGGACCAGGCCCGGCAAGCCCTGGCCCTGGTCTGGGCGGGGCCCCGCCCGGAGGTGATAGAGCAAGCCCGGGCGCGCAGGGACCAGGCCCGGGAGGCGCTGGCCCTGGCGGAGACGCGCCTGGGCTACACCGTCCTCGCGGCTCCCCTCTCGGGCGTGGTCCTCTCCGAGCACGTGGAGGCAGGAGAGTACGTCTCGCCCGGCACCCCCGTGGTCACTGTGGGGGACCTGGGGCAGGTGTGGCTTCGAGCGTACGTGGGCCAGACCGACCTGGGGCGGGTCCACCTGGGGCAGCGGGTTCGGGTGACCACCGACACCTACCCGGGCCGGACCTACGAGGGGGAGGTCACCTTCCTGGCCTCCGAAGCCGAGTTCACTCCCAAGAGCGTCCAGACCCGGGAAGAGCGCGTCAAGTTGGTCTACCGGATCAAGGTGCAGATTCCCAACCCCCACGGAGAGCTCAAGCCCGGCATGCCTGCGGACGGCGAGATCCTCCTGGCGAGCGGGGAGTGAGGGGCACCGTGGCCGCGATTCGCGCGGAGGAGCTGACGAGGTCCTTTGGGGACCTCGCGGCCGTCGATCGGCTCTCCTTCGAGGTGGCCGAGGGCCAGATCTTCGGGCTGGTAGGCCCAGACGGCGCGGGGAAGACCACCACGATGCGCCTTCTCACCTCCATCCTGCGCCCCACCTCGGGGGATGCCTGGGTCGACGGCAAGCACGTCGTCCAAGACGCCGAGGCGGTCAAGGAGGTGATCGGGTATATGAGCCAGCGCTTCGGCCTCTATACCGACCTCACCGTCCTGGAGAACCTCCTCTTCTATGCCGACCTCTACGGCGTGGCCAGGAAGGGGCGGACTGCGAAGATCGACGAGCTTCTCGGATTCAGCAACCTCACTCCCTTCCGGAAGCGCCTGGCCGGGAACCTCTCGGGGGGCATGAAGCAGAAGCTGGGGCTCGCCTGCGCGCTGATCCACACCCCCCGGGTGCTCTTCCTGGACGAACCCACCAACGGTGTCGACCCCGTGTCGCGACGGGACTTCTGGCGGATCCTCTTCAAGCTCCTGCGCGAGAACGTCACCATTTTCGTCTCCACCGCCTACCTGGACGAAGCGGAACGGTGCAGCCGACTGGCGCTCCTCCACGAGGGGCGGTTGCTGGCAATGGGTACGCCGGCCGAGGTGAAGGGACGGATGCGGGGGACGCTCCTCGAGATCCACGCGTCGGAGCCGCGGCACGCGGCGGCGCTGCTTCGCGCAGACGCCGGAGCCGACTCGGTGGGGCTCTTCGGCGACCGCATTCACCTGGTCACCCGCGAGCCCGAGCGATTGGCGGCGCGGGCCCGTGAGCTCCTCGCAGGGGCAGACCTGGAGCTGCTAGGCATCCGCCCCATCGAACCGTCCCTCGAAGACGTGTTCGTCTCGGTGGTGGGGCGAGAAAGGGAAAGCCATGCCGCGGGATGACCGAGGGCAACGAGAGACGGTCGTCACCGTTCGGGATCTCACGAAGCGCTTCGGTGCCTTCGTCGCGGTCGACCGGGTCAGCTTCGACGTCTCGGCCGGAGAAATCTACGGTTTCCTCGGGCCGAACGGCGCCGGCAAGTCCACCACCATCCGCATGCTCTGCGGCATCCTGGCGCCCACCTCCGGAACCGGCACGGTGGCCGGGTTCGACGTCGGCACCCAAGCCGAGCAGATCAAGGGCCGCATCGGGTACATGAGCCAGAAGTTCTCCCTCTACGACGACCTGACCGTGGAGGAGAACATCGACTTCTACGCCGGCATCTACCGCGTCCCCAAGATGCAGCGCCGAGAGCGCAAGGAGTGGGTCATCGAGATGGCCGGCCTCGCCGAGCATCGGCGCTCCCGCACGTCGATCCTCTCGGGCGGCTGGAAGCAGCGGCTGGCCCTGGGCTGCTCGATCCTGCACGAGCCCCCGATCCTGTTCCTCGACGAGCCCACCTCCGGCGTCGACCCCATGAGCCGGCGGCGGTTTTGGGACTTGATCTACGAGCTCTCCGACCAGAGGGTGACCGTCTTCGTCACGACCCACTACATGGAGGAGGCCGAGTACTGCGACCGGCTGGGGCTGATCTACCGGGGCGAGCTGATCGCCCTGGGTACCCCCCAGGCCCTCAAGACCGACGAGATGCCCGACGACGTGGTCGAGGTGGTCTGCGACCGGCCCCAGGACGCCCTCGCAGAGCTGGAGGGGCTGGCCGGGGTGAAAGAGGCGGCGCTCTTCGGCCGCGGGCTCCACGCGGTGGCGGGGGACGGCGAGGCGGCGAGCCGCGCGATCCGCTCCCGACTCGAGGAGCGGGGCTACCGCCCCACCCGGGTCGAACCGATCCTCCCCTCCCTCGAGGACGTGTTCGTCTCCCTGATCGAGGCCCGCGACCGCACGGGCGAAGCGCAGCAAGAGGTGCAGCGATGAGAGCCCATCGGGTTTGGGCGGTGGCGCGAAAGGAGCTGCTGCACATCCGGCGCGACCCGAGAAGCCTCGGCATGGGAATCGCCATCCCCATGCTGCTCCTGATGCTGTTCGGCTACGCCCTCACCCTGGACGTGGACGACGTGCCCTTCGCGGTCTGGGACCAGAGCCGCACACCGGCGAGCCGGGAGTACGTGAGTCACTTCGGCGGCTCTCCCTACTTCACCGTGCGGTCCTATGTGGAGAGCTACCGGGATTTGGAGCGAGCCATCGACAGAGGGGAAGTCCTGGCGGCCCTGGTGATCCCCACGGATTTCGCGGCGCGGGTTGGGTCGGGGCGGCCCGCCCGGGTCCAGCTCATCCTGGACGGGAGCGACGCGAATACCGCCACCATCGCGATGGGCTACGCCGACGCCGTGAACCTCGCCTACTCCCGAGGGGTGGCCCTCGACGGGCTGCGCCGGGCCGGGGCGAAAGCCCCCGCCCTCCCGATCGACCTGCGGTCCCGGGTCTGGTTCAACCCGGACCTGGCGTCGAAGAACTACATCATCCCGGGCCTCATCGCCGTCATCATGATGGTGATCGCGGCGCTCCTGACCTCGCTCACCGTGGCCCGGGAGTGGGAGCGGGGCACCATGGAGCAGCTCATCTCCACGCCGATCCAAGGCTCTGAGCTGATCCTGGGGAAGCTCCTCCCCTATTTCGGGATCGGCATGCTCGACGTCGCCCTCGCGGTCCTGATGGGTGAGTTCCTGTTCCAGGTGCCGCTGCGGGGCAACGCAGCGCTGCTTTTCGGCATGGCGGCCATCTTCCTGGCCGGGGCGCTCTCGCTGGGGATGGTGATCAGCATCGTCACCAAGAACCAGCTCCTGGCGAGCCAGCTCGCCATGGTGCTGACCTTCCTTCCTGCCTTCCTCCTCTCGGGCTTCATGTATGCCATCGCCAACATGCCCCGGCCCATCCAGGTCATGACCCACGTAATCCCGGCCCGGCACTTCGTCTCGCTCCTCAAGGGGATCTACCTCAAGGGAGTGGGACTGGAGATCCTGGCCCTGGAGGCCGGCCTCCTGACCCTCTTCGCCGTGGCCATGGTGGCCCTGGCAACCCGGAAGTTTCGGAAGGAACTGGCGTAGGGACGGGCGCAGCCGTGATCGAGCGCATTTGGCACATGCTCCGGAAGGAGTTCCTCCAGATCTTCCGCGACCCACGGATGACGGGGGTGATCTTCCTGATGCCCGTGATCCAGGTGTTGGTCTTCGGGTTCGCGGTGTCCACCGACGTCAAGCACGTGGCTCTGGCCGTGCTCGACCGAGACAACAGCGTGGCCAGCCGGGAGCTCGTTTCGCGATTCGTGGAATCGGGCTACTTCGACGTGGTGGAGGCGGTGGGAAGCGACCGCCGGGCCCAGGAGCTGATCGACCGCGCCCAGGCCCAGGCCCTCCTGCAGATCGACCGGGGCTTCGCCGACGAACTGGGAGCCGGGCGCACCGCGGGTGCCCAGCTCATCGTGGACGGGACCGACTCCAACACCGCGGGGATCGTGCTCGGCTACGGGGCCAAGATCGTCGGGCGCCTGAACGAAGAGCTCCTGGCCGACCGCCGGGGGCGGAGCGGGGGCCAGTCGGGGGAGGTTTTCCGGGTTGCGCTCGAGACCCGGGCCTGGTTCAACGAGAACCTCGAGTCCCGTAACTTCTACGTGCCAGGGGTCATCGCGATCATCGTCATGCTGATTACGTTGATGCTCACCAGCATGGCGGTAGTGCGCGAAAAGGAGATCGACACCATGGAGCAGATCCTGGTGACCCCCATCCGGCCGATGGAGTTCATCCTGGGCAAGACCGTACCTTTTGCCTTGATCGGCTACGCAGATGTGTTGGTCATCACCATGATCGGTCTTTTCATGTTCGGCGTGCCCATTCGGGGGAGCCTTTTTCTTCTGTTCGTGGCCACATCCTTGTATCTCATGACGACCCTGGGGCTCGGACTCTTCATCTCCACGGTGAGCCAGACCCAGCAGCAGGCCATGATGAGCACCTTCTTCTTCTACCTTCCAGCGGTCTTGCTGTCGGGCTTCATGTTCCCCATTTCCAATATGCCCGTAGTCATCCAGTGGCTCACGTACTTGAACCCCCTTCGCTACTTCTTGGTGATCGTGCGGGGGATCTTTCTGAAGGGCGTAGGACCGGGCGTGCTCTGGCCCGAGTTGGTGGCGCTGCTGGTCATGGGGGTCGTCTCCCTGTGGCTTGCCTCGAGCCGGTTCCACAAGACCCTGGCTTGAGGGCCGAAGACGAGAATCGAACGGAGGCCGAGATGGAGCGTGGTGTCGTGACCCGGACCGTGCCGGCGGCCTGCGCCGGAGTGCTCACCCTTTGTTTCTCCGTTGCAGGCGCCGCGTGGGCGGCGGAGGCCCCCGCCGTCGACCGCTACGTGCCCCGGCTCGTGGTCGAATCCGAGTCCTCCCGGGAGCGCGCGGGAGAGACCCAGGCCCTGCCGGCAGTCCCTTTCCCGGTGCAGGGCCCCCTGTCCCTCGAGACCTGCGTGGCGATCGCACTGGACGCGAACCCTGCCGCCCGGGCCGCTCGAGAGGGGGTGCGGGCTGCCGAGGAGGGCGCCGGAGAGGCTCGATCCCCCTACTACCCGGAGCTCTCGGCTCGGGCCTCCTACCGGCGCTGGGAGGCCCACGCCTTCTTGCCCGACGGGCTTGCCCGGGCAGAAGTGCCCGGCACGATCGGCCCCACGGACGACTGGAGCGCAGGGTTCGAGGCCCGCTACCTGCTCTTCGACAGCGGAGCGCGCAAGGCCCGGCTGGAGGCGACAAAGGCCCGAGAGACAATGGTCCGGTTCAACGAGCGCACGATCCGTCAAGACCTTGCGCTGGCGGTGCACGAGGCCTTCTTCGGGCTCGTCGCCGCCGAGGAGCACCGCGGGGTTGCGGCGCAATCCCTGGTCCGGGCCCAGGATCACCTGCGCCTGGCCCAGGAGAGGAAAGAGGCCGGCGCGGTGCCCCGGGCCGACGTGATCCGGGCCCAGACCCGGGTCTCGGACGCCCGGCTCGCCCTGGTCCGGGCCGACAGCCTCGTGCGCATCGCCCAAGGCCGACTCAACGTCTCCATGGGGCTTCCGGTGACGGCGGGGACCCGGATCGACGGCGCCGCTGTCGAGGTCCTCGCGCCCTCGCCCAGCGATGTTGGGGAGGTGATCGAGCGAGCCGTGCGGGAGCGTTCCGAGATCCAGGCCGCCCTCCGGGAGACCGCTGCCCTGCGAAGCCAGGTCGACGAGGCGCGGAGCGCCTTCGGACCCAGGATCAACCTCGCGGGCGCCTATGGGCTTCGGGACGAGAGCTTCCTCCCCGAGGACGTGGATTGGTCGGCCGGCGCATTCTTGGAAGTCCCCCTCTTCACGGGCTTTTCCCGGGTGCACGGGGAGGCCCGAAGCCGCGCCGAGCTCGCCCGGCACGAAGCCCGGACCCAGGGCCTGGTTCTCGCCGTGCAGGAGGAGGTGTGGTCCGCCTGGTCGCGGCTCCTGGAGGCCCGGGAGGCGACGCAGACCGCCGAGGCCCTGGTCGAGGAGGCATGGGAAGGCCTGCGACTCACCCGGGAGCGCTACGAGGCGGGAGCCGATACCGTCACCGATCTGCTCGACGCCCAGACCGCCCTGGCGCGGGCCGAAGCGGAACACGTCGGGGCCCGGTGGGACTACCGCGCGGCCCAGTCACGGTACCGCAGGTCCACGGGGGACCTCGTGGTCTGGACGGATCCTTGAGCCAAACGGCCCTCGCCTGCCGCCGGAGCTCCTCCGCCGCCGGGCGGTTCGGTTCTTGACAGCACCCACGGTCAGAAGAGACTTGACGGCGCCGAAGTTCGGAGCGCCGACGCAAACCACGAGCCGGAGAACCAACGGAGGTACACCCCATGTCGATCCACCGGGAGCGAATTCGCCGCGCCACGCAGCTCATGGACCAGCAGGGGATGGACGCCCTCATCCTCGTCAAGCCCGCCAACCTGTACTACCTGGTGGGCGACGGGCGCCTGTGTGCCTACGCCATGATCACCCGGGCGGGGGAGGTGGGCATGGGGGTGCCCGAGACGGATCTCGCGGATGTGGGCACCCTCGCCACCTTCGACCACGTCGCCGGCTTCGAGGACGAGGTGGGGATGATCCACTCCATCGCCCACTACTTCGAGCAGTTCGGCATCCGGGAGGGGAAGGTGGGGGTGGAGGTCGCCTTCCTGCCCAAGCCCCGGATGGGCATGCTCACCCACCCCCACGCCAAGCCCGAGGCCGTGGTCCCCGTGGACTGCACCGGGCTCCTGTCGGCGCTGCGCCTGGTGAAGGACGAAGGCGAGATCGCCCGGCTCCAGGCCGCCGCCCGGGTCGCCGACGCCGGGATGAAACGGGCGGTCGAGCGGCTTTGCCCCGGCATGACCGAGAGCCAGGTGGCGGGGGAGGCCGAGTACGCCATGCGGCAGGCGGGAGCCGAGGACTTCTACCGCACCTATGTCGCCTCGGGCCCCCGCACCAACGTGGCCCACGGCACCCCCACCTCGCGCAAGCTCCAGCCCGGCGACCTAGTGATGATCGACGTCCACCCCGTGGTCGACGGGTACGCGGCGGACCTGGGCCGCACCGTCTGCCTCGGGAAGCCGACCAGGGAGCAGGCGGCGGCCTATCGCTTGTATGTGGACGCCCTGGAGCAGACCATCGCCAAGGCCGGCGCCGGGGTGACCATGGCGGAGCTCGAGCAGACCATGCACGGGGCCTTCGAGGCCGCCGGGCACAAGGACCACATCTTCGGCCCACCGATCCACGGAGTGGGCATCGAGTTCGAGGAATCGCCTCTTCCCGCAGGGCACGCGTTCTTCCACGGGGAGCCGGCACCGGCGCCTCTGGCGGCGGGCGTGGTGATCGCCATCGGCAACTGCGGCCTGTACACCGGACCCTGGGGGGTGCGGGAGGAGGACACGGTGGTTGTGGGCGAAGGCGGCCCGAGGGTCCTGACCCGGTCTCCTCGGCAGTTGGAGGTGCGTGCCTAACGAGGCCGCGCCTCAGACCGCCGAGGCGAGCGGGCCCGGGGGCCTCACCTCCGGCGGCGCAGGATCCCGTGGGCTTCTGGATGATGGTCCGTGGCATTCCAGCGAGGGAGGGGAAGGGCATCCTGTGCCCGCCAGGGCATCGCCAAAGCCGCCTGCCCCGCCTCCGGGGAGACCCCCAGCCCGCCCCCAGGCTTTGCACGGCAAGGGTGGGCACCGCCCACCGCAACCACGGCCACGACCGGAAGCCGGAAGGCCGTGCCCACCCTACCGCTCTGGCCCTCGGCCAGCTTCGCGGCCAAGGCCGATACAATGGGACCACCCACACGGTCTGGACGAGATTCCCCAGCGTCCACTTCGGTCCGAAAGGACTCACCTCATGGCCGACGAAACGCCGTCGTGCCTCCCCGAACCCGAGATAAGTGAAGCCGACGTCATGGAGGCCATGCGGGAGCTCCCGGGGTATGTCGACATCACCCCCGGCGACTTCCGGGAGCTCTACCGGGTGGCGCTGCGGCGCGCGTGGCAGCGCGTGCGCGGCTCGCTGCGGGCCCGGGACGTGATGACCTTCCCCGTGGTGACAGTCGAGCCGGATACCCCCCTCCACGAGGTCGCCGAGCGCATGGCCCGCGAGGGGGTGAGCGGGGTCCCGGTGGTGGACGCCGAGGGCCGGGCGGTGGGGGTGGTCTCGGAGACCGATTTCCTCTCGCGCATGGCCGACGGGTCCGCCAAGGGCTTCATGGGGGTCATCGCCCAGTGCCTGCACGGAAGGAAGTGCCTGGCCGTTCCCGTGCGGGGGCGCGCGGCGGCGGACATCATGAGCGCGCCCCCGGTGACGGTCCGGGAAGACGCCAACCTGGCGGAAGTGGCCGAACGGATGGCGCGCTCGGGCGTAAACCGCGTCCCTGTCGTGTCCGCCGACGGCCGGGTCGTAGGAATCGTGGCCCGGGCGGACGTGATGCGGCTCCACCAGGGCGGACCACCGGCCGGGGCCGCGGCGCCATGACTCCGAAAGAGTACTTCCGGAAGATGCGGGGGACGACCTCCAGCCCGCCCGGTGTGAGCCCGGGGGAGATCGCCTGGTCCTGGGCCGGGGCCTTCCTCGGCATCGCCGCCGTTGCGTTTGCCCACGACTTCTGGCTGGAGGGAACCGAGCTCGTCCTGATCGTCGGCTCCTTCGGGGCTTCGGCGGTCCTGATCTACGGCGCCGTCCGCAGCCCCCTGGCCCAGCCGCGAAACCTGGTCGGCGGGCACATCCTCTCCGCCCTGGTCGGCGTGGCGTGCCAGCAGGCCCTGGGCCCCTGGCCGTGGTTCGCCGCGGCGGCTGCCGTGGCCACCTCCATTGCCCTCATGCACGCCACCCGGACCCTGCATCCCCCCGGCGGGGCCACCGCGCTCATCGCCGTCATCGGCGGCGAGAAGATCCACGCCCTGGGCTTCGCCTACGTCCTGATGCCCGTGGCCGCCGGCGTGGCTATCCTACTGGTCGTGGCGCTGGCGGTGAACAACATCCCCCCCTCCCGGCGATACCCCGAGTTCTGGTGGTAGCGCCGGGGAGCCCGCTGCCGCTCGATAACCACGGACGGCGGGGGCCGCTGTGCATCGGCTCGGCCGAGCGGCGGCGGGAGGCTGGGGCGCTGCGCGGAAAGGAGATGGCGCAATGGAGACCCAGAAGACACCCCAACCTTGCGGTGAAGTGCCCCAACCCCAAAAGGAGCACCGGTGGCTCCAACGGCTCGCCGGCGAGTGGACCTTCGAAGCGGAGGCGCGCATGGGGCCGGATGCCCCTGTGGAGACGTTCGGCGGCACCGAGACCGTCCGCCCCGTGGGGGAGCTGTGGATCCAGGCCGAGGGGCGGGGCGATACCCCGGAGGGGATCCCCGTGACCTCGCTGCTGACCCTCGGGTACGACCCGCGCAGGAGACGCTTCGTGGGCACGTTCCTCGCGTCGGTCAT
Source organism: Thermodesulfobacteriota bacterium (assembly GCA_040756475.1). Taxonomy (NCBI): domain Bacteria; kingdom Pseudomonadati; phylum Thermodesulfobacteriota; species Thermodesulfobacteriota bacterium. The sequence continues at coordinate 7,399 of JBFLZB010000016.1, read as the reverse complement.
GACCCACCTGTGGGTCTACGACGGAACGCTCGACGCGGCCGAGAGGGTGCTGACCCTCGACACCGAGGGTCCCGACATGTCCGACGAGAGCAAGACGGCCAGGTACCAGGAGGCGATCGAGCTCCAAAGCGACGACCACCGGGTGTTCACCTCGCGGGTGCTAGGCGCGGACGGGACATGGCGGGAGGTGATGCGGGCGCACTACCGACGCAGGAGGTGAGGGACGGCAGTAGGAGCCGGCTCCCGCCAGCGATCCGGCCGAAGGCCGGTCCGGGGCGGCCCGCGGGCCGCATCGCCTGCGGGAGCAGGTTCTCGCCGGAGGGGTGCCGATCGGGACGATGGGAGAGCCGAGCCCTGCGGATCGAGTGTCGCCCACGAGAAACCGGGAAGCCCCAAGCAACGCCCCGGGGCGGAGACGCCCCTTTGGTCAAGGTCTCCGCGCGAGAGGCCGAAGGAGAAAGCGGCCCGACGGGAGCGGTTCTGGCCGGTCCGGCTCCGGGAGGCGCCCTTCGGTTCCTGTTGCATGGAGGTTGATCTTTGGTAGCTTTCTCGGCGCCCGGGAGATGGGTGTGAAACGGCCGTTCTTCGGGATCCATCCCCTGTCTCGAGCCCTCCTGAGACGATGGAGCAATAGGGTTCTCATGCCAGGTGACTTGCGCATCCTCTTGGTGGACGACAACCCCGATGATCGCCGCCTCGTGGTTCGCGCGCTCCAGAAGGAGCTTCCGCACTGCGAGTTCCGGGAGGCCCGGGACCAGGACGAGCTCGACCGCGCCCTCGCCGAGGGCGGGCTGAGACTCGTGGTCACCGACTACCACCTGCGGTGGTGCCGGAAGAGGCCAATGGCCTTCCAGACCAACAGGGACGGGGGCGGTCCGTGCGCGTGGCCGAGGACGATGCGTCGGTCATGGCCATCATCCAGGCGCTCCTCGAACGCCTGGGGTTCGCCACCCTGGCCGCCCGAACCGGGGCCGACGCGTTGGCTCTGTACAGAAAGGAGCCAGGGCGTGTCGCGCTCGTGATGACGGACCTCGCCATGCCCGAGATGGGCGGCCGGGAGCTGTGCCAGGCCCTCAAGGAGCTGGAGCCCGCCCTCCCGGTGGTCGGCATGAGCGGGTACGCCCAGGGCACGGACCCCCTGGCCTGCGGGAGCCACCGCTTCGATCGGATCCTCACCAAGCCCATGAGCCTCAAGGAGCTAGCCGTCGCCCTCGATGCTGTCCTGGGCCCCCGCCCCTGAGGAGCCGAGCCCATGTCGAACGCCTCGGAAGCTCTCGTCGCCGAAGCCCTGGCCCTGCCTCCCGTCTCCCCGGAAGCCGCCGCAGGCTACCGGGGGGCGGGAGACGTCCTCGTCCGAGCCGTGGACGATGCCCTGGCCGCCCGCCGCGACCTGGGGGACCTCCTGGGCGGCAACCCCCTGGAGGTCATGCGCGCCAATCACCGCAACCACCACCGGTTCCTCAGCACCGTGCTGCGCTTGGGGGATTTCGAGCTCCTGGCGCGCATCCTCCCCTGGGTGTACCGGGCGTACCGCGCCCACGGCTTCTCCTACGACTATTTCCCCGTGGAGCTCCGGGCCTGGGCGATGGCCCTGGAGGCCCGGCTTCCGCCCGACCACGGGGCCGCACTCCTCCCCGCCTACCGGTGGATGCTCCGCGCCCACCCCGCCACGGTCGAGGCCGCCGAGTCGGTTGCCGCGGGTCCGCTTCCCCTCCGCCCCCCCCGGGAGCCCGAGGTGGGCCGCTTGGTGGACTGCCTCCTCGACGGCCGGACGCGCGACTGCGTCGCCCTCGCGGAAGCCGCGTGCCGTACCCAGCACGACCTTCGGAATGTGTACCAGAAGCTCCTCCAGCCGGCCCTCTACGAGGTGGGGCGGCGGTGGGAGGCCGGGGAGATCTCGGTCGCCGAGGAGCACCTGGCCACCGCCGTGGCGGGGCGGATGATGACGGCGCTGTATGGCCGGCTCACTCCTCCGGCCCGGGCCCGGCGGCTGCGGGCCGTGGTCACCTGCGCCCCCAACGAGCACCACGAGGTCGGCGCGCGCATGGTGGCGGACCTTCTGGAGCTCGAGGGGTGGGACGTGCGCTACCTGGGGGCCGACACGCCGGCCGGCGACGTGCTCGCGCTCCTGGAGTCGTGGCTGCCCCGGGTGCTTTGCCTCTCCGTGTGCGTCCCCTACAACCTCGAGGCGGCCGCAGACCTGGTGACGGCGGTCCGCGGCGACCCTGTGCTGCGCGCCACCAAGATCCTGGTGGGCGGGCTCGCGTTTGCCTGGTCCACCGCCCTCTGGCAGCGGTTGGGGGCCGATGCCTACGCCCCCGACGCGGGCGCGGCCGCCGACGTGGTGCGGGCCTGGTTTCCCTCCGTGGAGCGGCCGTGACCCCGGGTGATCCGGCCTCCGCCCCCTTCCTGGACCTCCTCGCACGCACCGAGGACGCCGTCGCGCTCGCCGTGGACAGGGCGGGCCGGATTACCGCTTGCAACCGAGGTTTCCTGCGGCTCGCGGAGCTTGGCGAGGAGCCCCTGGGCCGTCCCCTGGCGGAGTTTCTCCTGGACGAGGCAGAGGCTCCCCGGCCCACTTGGCCGCGCCCCGGGGAATTTCGGCTCCTGCGCCTGACGCTATCACCGCGCAGCGGCTGCTTGCACACCTTGGTGGGGTGGGCCGCGGGCACGGAAACCGGCGTCGCGATCCTCGCCACTCGTCTCATGCTGACCCACAGCGACGTGCTGGCCCGCATGTCGTCCCTCGAGGACGAACGGGTCAACCTCAACCGGGAGCTCCACAGAAAGGTCCGGGAACTGGAGGAAGCGCGGTCCGAACTCAAGACCCTCACGGGGCTCCTGCCCATCTGCGCCCACTGCAAGAAGATCCGCGACGACCGGGGCTGCTGGCAGCACCTGGAGCAGTACATCCAGGCCCACAGCAGCGCCCAGTTCACCCACGGCATTTGCGGCGACTGCGCCCGCGAGCTCTACCCCGAACTTCGAAGAGAGCCGGAGCCCTGAGAGGGGGGCCGGCCTGGAACGCCGCAACCCCTTGCCGACGGTGCCGGATCCGCTATGGTGGTTCCCAGAAACGGGCCCCGCAGGGCCCGAAGGGAGCGTGCATGGTCCTCGCCCTGCTGGCTAGCCTGCGCACCCGCGTCGCCCTCCTGGTCCTTCTGGCCCTCGCCCCGGCCGTGGGGCTGATCGGCTGGAACGGGCTCACCCTGCGCCGCCTCGCCCGGGAGGCGGCCCACGGCGAGGCCTTGCGCCTGGCGCGCATCGCGCGCGACCAGCACCAGACCCTGGTGGAGGCTACCCGCCAGGTGCTCGCCGCCGCCTCTCGGGTCCCGGCCGTCTTCCGGCCGGAGTCCGAGGAGTGCCAGCGCTTTTCCGCCTCCCTCGTCTCCGAGCTCCCCCAGCTCGCCGCCCTCCTGGTGGGCCGGCCCGACGGGGAGATCGTCTGCGCCCCCGGAGGAGTGGGCTCCCCGGTAAACCTCGGAGACCGGCACCACTTTCGCCAGGCCGTCCATACCCTCCAACCGGCCGTGGGGGAGTACCTGATCGGTCGGGTCACCGGCGAGGCCGTCCTCCCCTTCGCCCATCCCCTTCTCGACGAAGCAGGCCGGCTCCAGTTCGTCCTCGTGACCGGTCTGCGCCTGGACTGGCTGGGACGGCTCGAGGCGGGAGCCGAGCTGCCGCCGGGTTCCCAGCTCGCCGTCTTCGACCGGCTGGGAACCGTGCTGGCCCGGTACCCCGAGCCAGGGGAGTGGGTCGGCCGGGCCGCGGCCGAAACCGAGCTGGGGCGCGCCGTCCTTCGGCCCTCCCAGAGGGTAAGGGAGCTCCGGGGCCTCGACGGCGTGGAGCGCCTCTACGCGATTGCCGCCCTGCGCCACCGAAGCGACGAGGTGGGTCACGTCGCGGTGGGGATCCCCACGGCCGTGGCCTACGCCGGCGCCAACCGGGTGCTCCTGGTCAATACGGCCTTGCTCGCAGGGGCGATCCTGGCCGCGGTGCTCGCCGCCTGGGGGTTTGGGGGGGCACTGATCGTTCGGCCCGCCCGCGCCCTGGCGCGGGCGGCCAGGGCCCTTGGGGAGGGGGATCTCTCGGCCCGGACCCGGCTCGCCGGCGCCCCGGGGGAGCTCGGGGAGGTGGCTCGGGCCTTTGACCGGATGGCCGAGGACGTGGAACGCCGGGAGCGGGAGCGCCGGGAGCGCGAGGCGACCCTGCGGGCCCTCCTGGACGGAAACCCCGAGACCCTGCTCCTGGTGAGCGCCCAAGGGCGCATCCTCGCCGTCAACGAGACCGGGGCGCGTCGCTTGGGGGCCCCCCGGGAGGAGCTCCTGGGCCGCGACGTCCACGGTCTCTTCTCCCCGGAGGTAGCCGCCCGGCGCCGGGAACGCTTCGCGGAGGCGGTGCGCACCCGGCGCCCGGTGCGCTTCGAGGACGAGCGCTCGGGGCGCACCTACGAGCAGGTGCTCCAGCCGGTTTTGGACGAGGCGGGGGGGGTGGTGAGCCTGGCGATCCTGGCGATCGACGTCACCGAGCGCAAGCGCACCCAGGAAGAGCTGAACCGCAGCCAGGAGCAGCTCGCCCAGGCCCAGCGCCTGGAGGCGGTGGGCCTTCTCGCCGGAGGAATCGCCCACGACTTCAATAACCTGCTCCAGGTCGTCCTGGGGCGGGGGGAGCTCGCGCTGGCGCGGCTGGCGCCGGAGAATCCCGCCCGCGCCGACCTCGGGGAGATGGTCCAGGCCGCCTTGCGCGCCGCGAGCCTCACCCGCCAGCTCCTGGCCTTCAGCCGCCGGCAGGTGCTCCAGCCCCGGGTCCTGGACCTCAACGCCGTGGTGGCCGGCATCCAAACGATGATCCGCCGGCTCATCGGGGAGGACATCGCGGTAGAGGCGCTCTTGAACCCCGACCTGGGAAGGACCCTGGCCGACCCCGGGCAGGTGGAACAGATCCTGGTCAATCTCGCGCTCAACGCCCGCGACGCCATGCCCCGGGGTGGCAAGCTCACGATCTCCACGGCCAACGCCGACTTGGACGAAGCCTACGCCCGGCTCCACCCCGAACTTGCCCCCGGTCCCTACGTGATGCTCGCGGTAAGCGACACGGGCCAGGGCATGCCCCCGGAGGTCGTCGCCCGGCTCTTCGAGCCCTTCTTCACCACGAAGGAGCAAGGGAGGGGAACGGGTCTCGGGCTCGCCACCGTGTACGGCATCGTCAAGCAGAGCGGCGGCCACATCGCCGTCTACAGCGAGCCCGGTACGGGCACCGCCTTCAAGGTCTACCTTCCCCGGGCGGCGGAGGACGCCGGGGCCCCAGCCCCGGACCCGAAGCCGGAGGAGACACCGGTTTCCGGTACCGGGACCGTGCTCGTCGTGGAAGACGAAGACCCCGTGCGGGCCACGGTGCGGCAGGTCCTCGCGGCCCTGGGCTACACGGTCCACGACGCCCGCACCCCCGACGACGCCTTTCTCCTGGCGGGCGGGCTCGACCGTCTGGACCTGCTCATCACCGACGTGATCCTGCCCGGGATGAGCGGCCGCGACGTCGCCGAACGCCTCCGGAAGGAGCGGCCGGGGTTGCGGGTGCTCTATGTCTCCGGCTACACCGACGACGCAATTGTCCGCCACGGGGTCCTGGACCCCGGCCTGGCCTTCCTCCAGAAGCCCTTCACCCGCGACGCGCTGGCCCGCAAGGTGCGCGAGGTGCTCGGAGCCTAGGGGCGGTCACCTCGACGGCGCGGTCTCCACCGGCGTTCCAGTCCCTTGAGTTCGGTGGTGCGCCTCCCCGGCGTCCAGCACCGACCGGACGGCGCGCTCGAGTTCGCCCATCCGGAACGGCTTGGCCAGGAAGCCGGACGCGCCCGCCTCGGCAGCCTCTTCGAGGCACTTGCGGTCCAGGGCCTCCACCGACACCACCAGGATCGGCACTTCCCCCCCCGTCTCCTCCTGCCGGATGCGGCGGATGAGGGAGTACCCCGGAAGTCCGGGCATGAGGAGATCCGTGACCACCAGGTCGTACCGCCCCCCCCAAGCGATGCGGTCCATGGCCTCGCCCACGCTGTCCGCCTCCACCACCTCGAACCCCAGGCGCTTCTCCAGGGTCTGGCGGATGATCTGGCGGATCGTGGATGAATCGTCGATGACGAGTGCGCGCATGGGTGTCCCCCTCTTTCCGGCGAGTTCTCCCTGATCTCCCCCTCATCGGCCCCCGCGCCGAAACCTTGAGCCCCCCGGGTCACGTTTCCGGGCCGTCCTCCCATGCCAGACCCCGCCCCCCTGTAGGAGCCGGCTCCCGCCGGCGATCCGGCCGAAGGCCGGTCAGACCCGACGCAGTCGCCTGCGGGAGCAAACTCCTACAAGGGAAACCGCGCCGCAGGTCGGTCGAGACCGCACGCAGTCGCCCGCGGGACCCGGCTCCCGGCGCGAAGGCGGGGGGTCCTACACCCTCCAAACCGCTCAAGAAACCCCTCCCTCCTGCCGATGGGGAGCTTCGGACAATCATGCGATCGGGCCCGAGCGAACCTTCGGGCCGCAGCCGTAACCGGGGGACCGCTCCGACATGAACCCGCTCGATCCTCCCCCACCTTTGCCGGACGGGTCTCTCCCGCCCGTGGGGACCCCGTCGGCCGCGATCCTGGTGGTGGACGACGACCCCGGGATCGCCGGCGTGTGCGTGGGCCACCTGCGGCCCCTCGGGCTCCGGGTCCGGACCGCGCCGGGGGCCGGTGAGGCCATCGAAACCCTCGCGGCGGAGCCCGTGGCCGTGCTCCTGAGCGATCACTGCATGCCGGGCATGAACGGCGCCACGCTCCTGGAGCGGGTTTGGCGCACCCACCCGGACGTGGTACGGATCCTGTTCACCGGCGAGAAGGACCTGCGCATCGCCGAGGAGGCCACGGCCCGCGGCGGCATCTTTCGTTTCCTGGCCAAGCCCTTCAGCGGCGACGCCCTGCGCGCGGCGGTGCTGGCCGCCCTGGAGCACCGGGTCCGTCGCTTGGACCGGCGGCGCCGCGAAGAGCTGGTGGACCGCTGGCTCGGGAACCCCGGCGTTCTCCCGGCCGCGCCCCCAGCGGGCGGCCCAGAGGCCCGCCGCGCGCTCGCAGCCTACGGCCACCAGGAGTCCCTGGCCCAGGCCCAGCAGCGACTGCGCCGCCTCGCCGGTCTGGTCGGCAGCGTCACACCCCGAAGACTCCGGTAGCCCGCCGGGCCGCATCGCCTTTGTAGGAGCCGGCTCCCGCCGGCGATCCGGCCGAAGGCCGGCTGGGGCTTGAGCGGCCCTGCGGGGCCGCATCGCCGTTGTAGGAGCCGGCTCCTGCCGGCGATCCGGCCGAAGGCCGGAATGGGTTCGAGCGGCCCTGCGGGGCCGCATCGCCTGCGGGAGCAGGCTCCTACAGGGGGAACCCCGCCGC